>JAMFRX010000210.1 GCA_026224995.1 Puia dinghuensis | reverse complement strand
GCTCTGCCCTTGAGAAGGTGTGACGTCATGCGCCAACGGCAAGGATGTTGTGGCGGGGGGTGGGGGCGGGGGTGGGACGGGTTTTGCTACGGTGGCATCGGCCTTTGCCGTGTCCACTTTGCTCAGGGTCGCACTTGCTCCGGCAGTCGTAGGAGCCGCTCCACTAGTCGTTGGGCTCGCAGGACTCGTCCTTGCAGTCGAATCCACAGTCGGCCGTCCTGCAGCGACGGTATCTGCTGGTTTTGTCGCCGGGGTATCGGGAATCACCGTAGCCCGGTTTTCCGTGGAGGGTTCGACAAAATTGTTGCGTTTATAGAGGTAATATCCCCCCCAGGCGATGAGGATGATACCCGCGACCAGCCCAATCAACAGGGCAGTCTGCCGGGCATTGGCATTTTTGGGTTCTTCCCGGGGTGGTTCGTCGTAAGCGTTGACGCCCCGGCGTACCGGGACGGGGTTGTCCAATTTGGCGATCAGGTAATCGCCAGGATTGAAATCCAGCCGCCCATCTTTGGTTTTCAGCAGGGTTCCGATCCCTTCGATATAAAATGGCTTGCCGATATTCAGCAGCTGCCGGCCGGTAGTCAGGAAGAAGTCCAGATCGGCCGCTGCAAGCGACTTCATTTTACCGGTATGTTCCTTAATATAGACGATCAGGACATCGTCCGCGGTGGGTATGTTGGCGTTCTTAAAGCTGATGCCCGAGGCCGGTATCTGCCCCACGCGGTCAGACTCCTGGGGGATGACTACCGCTGCGTCGAGCGTAAAGGTCCCGATACCAGGAAGATCCATCTTGCGATGTTGATACAAGTACTGCGACAAGAGTTGTGGTAGTTTCAAACAAATCGGATTTTTAGACGGATTAAAGATAAAGAACTTTGTCATACTTCCACGTAACTTTATGGATATTAGTGGTGTTCGGCCCCGGGCCGGCATTAAAAAAACAAGGGGTTTATATGCTGTCGAAGCAAGAAAGTGACTTTGTCCTTTATTGGGAGCGGAACCGGCTCCGCCGGAAAAAGGTCGTCCGCCAGTTCCTGCTGGGGATTCCCGCAGGCCTGGCGCTGGTGATCCCCATAGTTATCAGTCTCACTTCCGGCTGGTATAAACGGGCTTATATGGAGGCCAACAGCCAGGATTTCAACCCCATGGTCCTCCTGGTCGCCCTGCTCCTGATCGTAGGCTTCACCGCCATTTTCTGGCAGCGCCACCAATGGGACCAGCTGGAACAGCGCTACCAGGAGCTCCTGAACCGCCGCTCCCGCGAAGCCCAGGCCGCCGCAGGTTCCCTGGCGGCTACCAACTCCCCGGACCCGGTGGCCGAGTCCCCGGCGGCTTCTGACTTGCAGGTCCCCACGGTCGACCTCCCCACGGCTCCTGACTTACAGGCCCCCCAGGATATTCTTGCGCCCCCGGAAAAATAGACAAAAAAAAGCCCCGGTGGTCACCAGGGCTCTTAGCAGGTAGTTCATGGTTACTGCACATCGAGCAGATGTATATCAAAAATCAGGATGGAAGACGATGGTATTGATGAACCGTTGTTCATAGAGATGGATTGGCTCCCGTAACCCAGCGAAGGCGGTATATACAACCAAATGCTTCCGCCACTCTTAATCAGGGGTACTCCCAGTTGCCAGCCATCGATAAGGTTTGAAAGTTGCGAGGCAAAGCTGCTTTCTTGGTCAAAAACAGTGCCGTTTGTTAGTTGTCCTGTGTACGCTACGGTTATCGTCGAACACTCGCCCGGTGTGGCTCCAGTGCCCGAACTGTCGATCTTGTAATAAAAACCCCTAGCATTTAGATTGGCTACGACCCCTACGGAATCCAAATAGTGCTTAACAGCTTCCTGCTCACTCTGCGGGGCGACTACTCCGTTATCCTTGTAATCGCATTTTGACCTGGTACATCCTCCTAAACAACACAAAATCAGCACAAAGCACCAGAGTAAGTTCCGCATTCCTTTTTTTTCGCAAATATAGGCTCCGTAAATTAGACAACCACTTATCCGTGATTGCTGCAAGAGAATTAAAAAAACATCAAATTTTTTTAATTCCGCTCTACCTTTGCTAAAATTTCCACCTTGCCGCACGAAAGTATCTCCGTCTTCGACATGTTCAAAATAGGCGTCGGCCCATCCAGTTCCCATACGCTTGGACCCTGGAGGGCCGCCCAGCGGTTTACCGATTCCCTGGTAGCCCGGCATGGTCTTTCCGGACTTCGTTCCGTAACCGTCCTGCTTTACGGCTCCCTGGCCAAGACGGGAAAGGGACACGGCACGGACATCGCCATCCAGCTCGGCCTGGCCGGCGAAGACCCCGTCACCTTCGATCCTGGCAACATCGAAACCGCCATCACGGCGATCCGTACCAACAAAAGCCTTGCCATCCGCGGCGCCCACCTCATTGATTTCGATCCCGCCCTTAATCTGGTCTTCCTCTATTCCGAAACGCTGCCTTACCATCCTAATGCCATGACCTTTATGGCCGATTGGACGGACGGCTTCCAGCTAGCGGAGACCTGGTATTCCATCGGTGGCGGGTTTGTTAGAAAAGAAGCGGAGGAGACTGCCGCCGGCTCGGCCGTCCAGCTGCCATTTCCCGTGAATACCAACGCCGACCTCCTCCACTGGTGCCGGAAGACAGGCCTTAGCATCAGTGAGATAGTAATGGAGAACGAAGCGGCCTGGCGATCGGAAGCGGAGACCCGCGCCGGCATAAGCCGGATATGGACGGTAATGCGCGAATGCGTCTATCGCGGATGCCATAGCGAAGGCATGCTTCCCGGAGGACTAAACGTCCAGCGCCGGGCCGCCGCCCTCAACCGAAGGCTCATCGGCGATCGGGCCTACCATGATTTCCACTCCTGGGTGGAAGCTATCCGCGCCGGGGGTAACGGCTTCAAGTATACGCTCGATTGGGTAAGCTGCTTCGCCCTCGCCGTCAACGAAGAGAATGCCTCCTTCGGCCGTGTCGTCACCGCCCCTACCAATGGCGCCGCCGGCGTCATTCCTGCCGTACTACAATATTTCGTCATCTTTTGTGAGGGCTTCAACGAGGAAAAGATCCTTAGATTCATCCTCACTGCCTCGGAGATCGGCAGCATTTTTAAGAAAGGTGCAACCATCTCCGCCGCCATGGGCGGCTGCCAGGCCGAAATAGGCGTCAGCTCTGCGATGGCTGCCGCCGCGCTTACCGAATCCGTCGGCGGCAACCAGCGCCAGGCCATGATGGCCGCCGAGATCGCTATGGAACACCACCTCGGCCTCACCTGCGACCCCATCGGCGGACTCGTCCAGATCCCCTGCATCGAACGCAATACCATGGGCGCCATCAAAGCAATCACAGCCTCTCAGCTTGCGCTCCAAAGCACCCCCGATTTCGCCAAGGTATCCCTTGACGCCGTTATCAGGACGATGTGGAATACGGCCCAGGATATGAACAGCAAGTATAAGGAGACTTCCGATGGTGGCCTCGCCGTTCAGATCCCCCTGGGTCTCAGTGAATGCTGATACCCGGCCCCAAGTTTTTTCAAACCCAGATGTAAAAAAGATTAAATTGCAGGACCTTGCATTTAGCAAATTCTCTGTGTCCCCCTTTGCTTTATTGAGTTCGGCTATTTTCTTTAGGCCTTCATTTCTTTAGGTTTAACGAAAGGTTCTTCCGGGTCCCTATTGCGGCCTTATAAGACCACTAAGTTACAAGTATTTTATAATCAAACAAGAATTTAAGCATTTATTTTTTTTGTCTGATCAGACCCCATATCGCCCCTATGCCGAGGTCCTGAAGGAATTCAGGCAGCGTGTAGATATTTTAAAAACGCAATACAAGCTCGAACAGCGAACGATCGCATCGCACATTGGCGAACACGCCACCAATTTCAGCCGTTACCTGGACAAACAAAAAGACAAGCCTTGCAGCCTCAACAAGCTACAGAGGATGCTTGCCAATCTGAACAAGCATTACCACCGCGAGCTGCAGCTCAACGACGCAGTCGCTGAATCTGCCCAGCCATACGGGAATCGACAACCGCCCTTCGGCGAGATCGGCATCCCCCTGCAGGCGCTTACGGAAATGATCCTGGAATTTATAGCCCGTTCGGAACAAAGACCCGTTCCTCAGCTGTTTGAAGAATTTATCCGGAAGAAGGCGGAGATCGCCAAAAGATCGCCCGCTCCTTAGCCCTGCGATTGCCGCCGGACACCCATTGTATCGAAATCGTACGATCCACACTGGGGATTGCTCCCTAATTTATTGGCCTCCAACGCTCCATATTTCCGGCACTGCATTCGCTGCCGGATATCCAACCAACGTCATATTCATGCTCCGCAACTACTTCCTCACCGCCTGGCGTAATCTCGTCCAGAACAAAATCTATAGCGCACTCAATATTCTTGGCCTCTCCATTGGCATGTCCATCGCCCTGCTCATCGGCCTCTGGGTTCAATACCAGTATTCCTTCGACCGGTTCTATCCGGACTATCGGAAGGTCTACCAGGCACATATCCGTTTTACCCGCAACGGCGAGAGGATGCAGATGTCGGCGACCAGCCAGCCCCTGTCCGCCGCCCTGCTTAAAGAGGTACCCGGGATACAATATGCCGCGCATACGGACTGGATGAATACCCATGACCTCGTCGCGGGAGAAAACAAAGCCTATCTTCCCGGAGCGATGGCGGAAGGTGATTTCTTTAAGATCTTTCCCTGCACTGTTGTTAAAGGCAACCTGAATACCGCACTTGTCAATACGTATTCCATTGTCTTGACGGAGTCGACGGCCAAGTCCCTCTTCGGCAGCGCCGATCCGCTCAACAAGGCCGTTCGCATCGACAATACGCATGATCTCGTGGTCTCGGCCGTTATCAAAGACCTTCCCGCGAATTCCACCCTGACTTTCAACTATGTCGTTCCTTTCGACTATTTCGTTCAAACCCGGGATTGGGTAGGTGGGTCCGTTAACAATTGGAATAATAATTCTTTTCAGACATTTATAACGCTACAGCCGAATACCAGTTACGCGCAGGTGGAGCCCGGGCTCAAAACGATTCTGGATAAGTATATCCCCGAAGGCAAAAACCTAAAAGAAGAGATCTTCTTACAGCCGATGCAGGACTGGCATCTCTATACCGAGTTCAAAGGTGGTTATGCCTCCGGCGGCTTCATTCAATATGTCCACCTTTTCAGCCTCATAGGCGCCCTGGTCCTACTTATCGCCTGCGTAAACTTCATGAACCTGAGTACTGCCCGCTCGGAAAAAAGAGCGCGCGAAGTAGGTGTTCGCAAGGCCGTAGGCTCCCAGCGAAGCGACCTGATCGCCCAGTTCCTGATCGAGTCCCTGGTGATCACGACGATCGCCGCCGCATTCGCCTTAGTGCTGACGCAGATTGGTCTCCCGTCTTTTAACCTCCTTACCCATAGCAGCGTCGTCATTCCCTGGAGCAATGCCCTTTTCTGGGGGGTCATGGCAGGCTATGTGCTGGTCACTGGCCTCTTAGCCGGCAGCAGACCCGCTTTTTATCTTTCTTCCTTCCAGCCGGTGAAAGTCCTCAAGGGAACCATAAAAGCAGGCAGATCGGCTGCCCTTTCCCGTAAGATACTGGTGGTCCTGCAGTTCTCCTGTTCCATCGCCCTTATCATCAGCACCTTCCTCATCTACCAGCAGATCCAATATGCGAAGAGCCGCCCCAGCGGCTATGATGCCAACCGCCTGGTGATGACGGATGGGAGCGTTGATCTCTACCATAACTACCCGGCCCTTCGGGACGAGGTCTTACGCTCCGGCCTCGTCGAATCCATTACCAGGTCTTCCAGCTTTGTCACCGGACTTTGGAACTGGTCCATTGTTCAGGAATGGCCAGGGTGCCTCCCCGAGGAGACGCTGCAATTGGCTACCGTGGAAGTATACGACGACTATTTCAAGACTATGGGCATGCAGCTGCTGGCAGGCAGGAATTTCAGCGGCAACTATGCCGCGGACTCATCCTATGTCATTTTGAATGAGGCTGCGGTAAAACGGATGCGCCTTAAAGACCCGATCAACCAGGTGATAACCTTTCGCCTGACCCCGCACAAGATCATCGGCGTAGTCAAAGACGCCTTGATGCAATCGCCCTATTCCGGAGCAACGGCTACTATCTTCGACTATAGCCCTCCCGATGCTACGAATCTGACCTATCGCTTGTCGCAGCATGCCGGCCTCGCCGATGCCATCGTCCGGCTGGGAACCATCTTTTCCAAGTACAATCCCGCTTTTCCCTATTTGTATCATTTTGTGGATCAGTCTTATGCCGAGAAGTTCCAGCTGGAGGTGCTGGTCGGCCGCCTGTCCGCGCTCTTCGCCGGACTGGCCATCTTTATCTCTTGCCTGGGGCTCTTTGGTCTGGCCGCCTTTACGGCTGAGCAGCGGACCCGGGAGATCGGTATCCGCAAGGTCTTAGGCGCCACGGTGTCGCAGCTCTGGCTGCTGCTGTCCAAGGACTTCATCGTGCTGGTCTTCATCAGCTGCGTCGTCGCCTCGCCCTTAGCTTATTATTTCCTCCATAGCTGGCTGCAGAAATATGATTACCGCATCACCATCGGCCCGGGCGTATTCCTCGTCGCCGCTGCGATGGCCTTGCTGATCACTATAGCGACGATCAGCTTCCAGGCCATCAAAGGAGCTTTGGCCAATCCAACAAGAAGCCTGAGATCGGAATAAGCTAATTCAATGTCGCATCCTGCATCAGCTCTTCCATGGGCATATCCTTATAATTCCGTATCTCATGATACAAGGTGTCCCTTTCCACCGGCTCTCTTCCCACCTGCCTGATCATCGACACGAGCTGCGCGGTGCTCAGGCTCGGAGTCTGCTCTTCGCTGCCTGCCATGGAATAGATCTTCGTGGTATCGTCAATAGTGCCGTCCAGGTCATTCACCCCGAAAGAAAGGGTCAGCTGGGCATTCTGTCTTCCCAGCATCGGCCAGTAGGCTTTCAGGTGCGGGAAATTGTCCATGTAGAGCCGCGCCACGGCATAGAGTTTCATGTCTTCTATGACGGAAGATTCCGGTACATGGCTCATGTCGTTGCCCTTATTGCGGAATTTCAGCGGGATGAAGGTATTGAAGCCTCCCGTCCGGTCCTGTAACTCTCTGAGCCGTTCCATATGATCGATCCGGTGAGCATAGGTCTCGATATGGCCGTACAGCATCGTGGCATTCGTATGCATCCCCTCGCGGTGCGCCGCTTCATGGATCTTCAGCCAGCCATCGGCATCCACCTTATCCGCACTGATGACATTG
>JAMFRX010000032.1 GCA_026224995.1 Puia dinghuensis | reverse complement strand
AGCGTGAAGCTGCAAGCCGATGTCAGCGGCGCCGGCAACGTAAATTATAAAGGTAATGCCACAGATGTAAAGCAGGATGTAAGTGGCGCAGGCAGCGTTCACAAAGTAGATTAGTCAAACGGGATGCGTCCAGCCCCGGCGTCCCAAGTTCGCTCGAGCGCTCGGTCTACGCCGGGCGCTCCCGTTTTATCATCGCTTTAACGAAGTTTTTACGACCTTAGTACATGCTCAGTCGTTTTCTGTCATTTTTTGTCGCTTCCGTCGTCGGCTTTTCTGCCAGCTCGCAACAAGTACAAACTCCGCCTGGTGTTAACCTCCCTTCACCCGAAGCATTCGTAAACGCCGTCGCCTCCGTCATCGTAGACACCACCGCCGACCATTATTATCTTGTAGTCGGCACGGACTCCTGCCGGTTCCTGAAATACAATTACGAGGAATGGGCCAAGTATTACCTCAAAGAGCCGGTGACCTTCCAGTCTCTCAACGAACTCTCGGAGAAGGTCTATCTTTCCCGCTATCCTTATTTTTGGAAACAGACATACCTGCGGAAAGCCCTCTGCATTACCCGCAGGCAAGCCGACTCCATCCTGGCCGAAAACCCAACCTTCGCGCACCGGCCCACACGTAATGTCGTATTCAGCTTTTCTCTTCCCCAATTCACCGACGACGGGCAATTTGCCGTCATCGACCTGAACCTCATCTGTGGATCCGTATGCGGCCAGGGCCTCACCTGCATCTTCCGCTACACGGCTTCAGGCGAATGGAAGCTGGTAGGTCAGTATACGAACTGGTCGTCCTAAAGACCTCTACTATTTGTCGAATTCCAGATCCGTGAGTATCTTTTCTATAACCTCCCGCACCGCAGCCGATGCGATGACCCTCGTTCCCGTCTTGCGGGTCACAAAAGCATGAGAGCTTATAGGCGAATGCGGGTCTTTGTCGGTGATGTCCACACAATATGCATGCACATTGCCCTTCCATGATACGCTCATCTTACAAAGGCCATGCGCAGTGATGCTGCCGAAGCCAATGAGCCGGGCATCCCAGGCCTCCAGGTTGACCCTCAGCACATCCGGCGCCGTCGAATCCGGTAGGATGCCGGCCTTCGAAAGCAACGAGTCCAGATAATCCGCTACCATATGTGCTCCGTAAGGCCCCTCGAATTCACTGGTGTTGGTCATCTCCACGGATGAACAGTCCACCTGCTTCAATTTCAGGCTGTCCCTTTCGTCATGCAGCTCGATCCGGAGCTTCTTTCCATCGAAGTCGTATTTGCCAAGGGCAGGATAGAATTTGAATTTTTTCCCCGGAAGGAACCCATGTTCAGATATCAGGGACTGGTCCGGCATCCAGGCGAATATAATGATGATCCGCTGGCCCTCGCTGCTGGCAAGGATAAAAAAGAACAGCAGGCCTAATAAGGTCTTTTTCATACGAAGATGGTTTATAGGTTGACATATTTCACGCGTATCCAGATATTCCTGTTCCTCCCCTTGTCATCGGTACACGAGATCTTCACAGGCCCCTCGTCGGGGATAAAGAATTCCTTGCTCCTGGCCTCGCCGCTGCGATAGAATTTGTCATTGATATACCAATACACTTTAGCCACGTCATTGGTCACCCGGCAACGAAGCAGCAACGGCTCGGGGTCCTTCCGGTTGATAAGGTATTCACTGCCATTGGCGGGCGAGATGACGACGGGTGCGCCCTCCCTGAAGACCTTTTCACATGCGGGGTTATGGGGCGGTATCGCCTGATAGGTAATATGGTTGGCGTCATAATATTCCTTCATCTCCGGCGGGATGACCGTAAACCACTTTTTCTTATATCCACTAGATGGAAGACAGCTCCGGCAATAAGAGAGCTTCCCGTCCGCCGAAAGGTATACTTCTTCGCGGTTGTCGCATTTTTTGGCGGTGGAGACCAGCGGGATAAAATAATCGGTCACCAGATTCTGGCAGAAGTCGGCGGGCGGCAGGCCGGTCTCGGAACAAACCATCCGCACGTCGCAGTCTTCAGGCCGGCTGAACCAGGACGCATCATCGTCATAGTCTATCGTATTGAATACGGTGAATAGCAGCGGCGTTGCCACATTGGCGCCACTTAGCTCGGGAACGCCCAGCCCGCTGAAGTTCCCGGCCCAGACACCGACCGTATAATGTTTGTTATAGCCGATGCTCCAGGCATCCCGCCGGCCATAGGAGGTGCCCGTCTTCCATGCTATCTTCGGAAGGTGGACCGTAGCCTCCCAGTTCAACGGGAAGTCCGGCCGGCTCACCTTGGACAAGGTCTCGTTGATCATAAAGGTCGCCGCGGGACTAAGTATCCGCACACCCTTGGCGCTGTCTGCCTTCCCCGTGCTGTCCCCCCAGGTATATTGCGGCCGCACATACTTTCCATCGCTGGCAAAAATGGAGTATAGCCCCGTAAGCTCCTCCAGCGTCGCCCCGCATCCGCCCAGGATCATCGACAGGCCCAGCTTCTTCCGGTCCCGGTCTATCTGCCGGAAATTACACTGCGCAAGCCGCTGGATCAGCTTGTCCTTGCCCAATGCCTTCAGGCTCTTGACCGCCGGGATATTCAGCGAATGCTCCAGCGCATATTCCATCGTCACATAGCCGTTGAACCGCCGGTCATAGTTCTCCGGCGCATAGCCCTCATAGTTGATGGGGACGTCGGTGATCATCCGCTTCGGGGTCAGTAGACCTCCGTCGACACATAGCCCATAGAGCAGGGGTTTCAACGTACTGCCCGGCTCGCGGACCGCCGCCGCCCCGTTCACCTGGCCCCCGTCGGCGACATCATGGAAATCGGCGCTGCCGATATAGCTCACCACCCGGTGCGTCCGGTTGTCGATCACGATGACCGCGGCATTGCGGATATTCTTCAGCGCCAGCGTCCGGGAATAGTCCTTTACCAGCTTCTCCACTTTCAGCTGGGTATTCAGCTGTATGGTACTGTGGATGATCGGCCCGCCTTGTTTTTTTAGCTTCCACGCCAGCTGCGGGATATAGCCGGGAACCGTCCCCCGGGTAGCCGTCAGCGGCTCGGCAAGCGCATCTTCTATCTCATGCGCTGTGAACACCTTCTCCTGCGCCCAGCGCCGCAGCCACTTATTCCGCTCCGCGACGATGCGGTCATTGTTCCTCCCCATCACCAGCGACGAAGGCCGGTTGGGGATGATCGACAAGGCCGTGATCTCGGCCAGCGAAAGATGATCGGGATTCTTCTTGAAATATAAGATGGATGCGGATTTGACGCCCTCGATGTTCCCGCCATACGGCACGACGTTCAGGTACAGCTGCAGGATCTCGTCCTTGGAATATTTCCACTCCAGCTGTAGCGCGCGAAACATCTCCGCCAACTTGTTCCAGTACGTTCTTTTTTTCGGCTCGAGGGCCCGCGCCACCTGCATCGTAATAGTCGAGGCGCCGCTGGTTCGCCGCCAATGCAGGATATTGCTTCCCAGCGCCCGAATCGTCGCCAGCAGGTTGATCCCCGGATGATAGTAGAAATATTTGTCCTCTTTGGCTACGATGGTCTTGCGCAGCAGCGGCGAGATCTCGGAAAGCTCCGTTTTCATCCGCCACTGCTGATCCCGCGTGAGAAAAGCATGGATGACGGTTCCCTTGTCGTCGGTGACGATCGTCGAATATTCGACCCGGTCGGGTAGGGGGAAGATCCAATTAAAAAGCAGAAAGCCAATAAAGCCTCCTGCCACGACGATCCCAAAAATTTTCAGCCAACGCATGTATCGCATTTAACAATTTCTTATCACTCCCGCTCTTGCAAGTACGCAATGCAATGATGTAATTTCAATAAGGAATATATCCCTCCATCAAATGCACCCCCCATAGCTCCCCCACTAATTTCAGTCTTTCCTGGTTGGCTCGCAAACAAAAAGACTGGTTTATTTTATTGTCCCTTCGTATATTAATTTCTTCCTAAAAGCGTTTTCCTTCAAACTCTTATCAGACTCCTATATGCGTAACCGCCCCGGCCTCACCGCCTTCCTGACAACGACCCTTGCCATTAGTATCTTCCTGTCTGCCTGTAACCGCAGCACCGTAAGCCTGCAATTCACCAACGCCCGGGATGAAGTTCCCACCCTGGGTAACCTGGTCTTCCGTTTCGACCAGCCCCTGGTGAAGGATTCCCTGTTGGACCAGTGGGACTCCACGGCCTTCGTCTCCTTCGAGCCTAAGATCCCCGGCCGCTTCCGCTGGGAGCACCCCGACGAGCTCGTGTTCTCGCCCTCCCAGCCCCTGCCGCCGGCAACGACTTTCAAGGCTACCCTTAAAAGTGACATCTTGCAATACAGCTCCTACGGTCGTATAAAGGCCGGCGAAGACCTCATCTTCCACACCCCGGACCTGAAGCTGGACAATACCAGCGCCACCTGGGTCCTGCCGGATGAGAGCAGCACCGTCGCCATTCCCCAGATGGAGCTTCAGTTCAACTATCCGGTGAACCCCAACAACCTCAAGGACAAGCTGACCATCCAGCTGGACGGGAAACCGATGACCTACGCCCTTCAGACCCTTTCCACCTCCGACAGGATCGCACTCCGCCTCCTCAACTTAAAGATGGAGGACAAGAACCTCGATGCCAGGATCGTCATCGACAAAGGACTGCTGCCGGATGGCGGGACCAATGGGCTCAAGGACAAGCTGGAGCTGTCCACCTCCATCCCTTCGCCCTATGTCCTGACGATAGGAGAGGTGATGACGGATCACGATGGGTCCACAGGAACCATCCATGTCCATACCAGCCAGATCGTCAACGAGGCCGGACTGGCCTCGGCCATAGGCTTCAGCCCCGCCGTAAAGTTCACCGTCGAACCTTCGGAGGACGGGTTTACCATCCATAGCGATAACTTCGACCAGGATAAAAGCTATGCCCTCACCCTCGCAAAAGGCCTGCGCGGCCGTATCGGCGGCGTCCTCCACGAGGAGTACTCTACCAATATCACCTTCGGGGAGCTGGCGCCTTCCATCAGCTTCGCCAACAGCAAGGGCATCTACCTCAGCGGCAAGGGCGCCCAGAACATCGAGGTCAAGATCATCAACGTACCACGGGTCAAGGTCATCGTTTCCAAGGTCTATGAGAATAACCTCCTCGCCGCCGCCCATTATGGCTATGACCCGCAGGAGTCTTCCAACAGTTCCCCCTCCCAGGGAGATGAAGAAGGCGAAGGCGGATCTTACGGCGGCGACAACTCCGACATCACCTTCGGGGACATCGTCTACCAGCAGGAAGTGGACACCCGCACACTGGCGAAGGCCGCCTCCGGCGGTAGCAGCGGCAGCCGCATCCTCAACCTCAATTTCGTCGACAAGCTGCCCGAATTCAAGGGCATATACCATGTGATGATCCGCTCCGTCAAGAACTACTGGGTCAGCGACAAACGCTTCGTCTCCCTTTCCGATATAGGCCTCATAGCCAGGGAGGGCCGCGAGAAGATCCTCGTCTTCGCCAACTCCATCAAGACGGCAGCAGCCCTGGCCGGCGTCAACATCCTTGCCTATGGCTCCAACAACCAGCTGCTGGGCATGGGGACGACAAGCGCGGACGGGGTCGCAGAGATCACCTATACCCGTAAAGAGCTTATCGGCTTCAAGCCCGCGATGATCATCGCCAAGTCGGCCGATGACTTCAACTACCTCCCCTTCACTACCACCCGCGTCAACACCTCCCGCTTCGAAGTGGGCGGCCGGCGCAGCAATACCTCCGGCCTGGACGCCTTCGTCTACCCCGAAAGAGATATCTACCGGCCCGGTGAGAAGGTCAATTTCGCCGTGATCGTTCGGGACAGGCTCTGGAAATCGCCCGGCGAGCTGCCCATCCAGCTGAAGTTCCTGCTGCCCAATGGCAAGGAGATGAAGACCTTCCGCAAGACCCTCAACGCCCAGGGCGGCGTAGACGGCAGCGTCGACATTCCCGAATCGGCCATCACCGGAAGCTACTCCCTGGAAGTGTACACCTCCAACGACGTCCTGCTGTCCACCCAGCCCTTCCGGATCGAAGAGTTCGTGCCCGACCGTATCAAGGTCACCGCAAAGCTGGACAAACCTTTTCTCGAAGCCGGCGATATCGGCCGCCTGGACGTCCATGCCGTCAACTTCTTCGGGCCGCCTGCCGCCAACCGAAACTACGAATGCGAGATCCAGGTGAAGCAGCGCGATTTCAACCCAAAGAATTATAAGAATTACGACTTCAGCCTTTCGGCCCAGAACTCCACCTCTTTCGACAAGACCGTCCGCGAAGGCAAAACCGACGAACAGGGCAATGCCACGGAGAAATATACCGTTCCCGAATTCTTCAAGAACATAGGACTGCTGCAGGCTGTCTTTTACGCCACCGTCTTCGATGAGACCGGTCGCCCTGTGAGCCGAAGCGCCTCCGTCGACATCTTTACCCAGCCGGTATTCTTCGGGGTGGCCGACGACGGCTTCGCCTATTATCCCCTCAACCAGTCAGTGAGCTTCCCGCTGATCGCCCTCGATCGCAATGAGAAAGTGCTGAATATCGCCTCGGCCCGGATACAGGTCATCAAGCACGAATACCGCACCGTCCTCTCCAAGAGCGGCAGCTACTTCCGCTACGAATCTCAAAAAGAGGACAAACAGATAAGCTCCGCCATCGTGACTGTCGGCGGCGAGAATACCCGCTATACCTTTGTTCCCCGCTCTCCCGGCGACTACGAGCTGCGGGTCTCCATACCTGGCTCCAACACCTATGTGAGCAGAAGCTTCTACAGCTATGGCGCCTGGGGCGGCGACAACAATTCATTCGAGGTCAACAACGAAGGGCATATAGACATCGACCTCGATAAATCGGGCTATTATACCGGCGAGAACGTCACGGCCCTCTTCAAAACGCCATTCAGCGGCCGCATGCTCGTCACGCTGGAAACGGATAAAGTGGTTTCTTACCAGTATGTCGACGTCAGCGATAAGCGCAACGTCTCGGTAGTCCTTCCCCTCACGGCCGACGATATCCCCAACGTATACATCACCGCGACCCTCGTCAAGCCCCATGAGCTTTCCGATATCCCGCTCACCGTGGCACATGGCTTCCAGTCCGTGAAGGTAGAAGCCCGGGACCGGAAGATCCCCGTGGAGATCACCGCCCAGGCCTCCGTCCGTAGCCATACCCATCAGAAGGTCACCGTCAAGGCGGCGCCGGGTAGCCTCGTCACCCTCGCGGCCGTAGACAACGGCGTCCTGCAGATCACGGATTTCACGACACCGGACCCCTATGCCCATTTCTATGCCCGCCGCGCCCTGGAGGTCAACGGCTATGACCTATATCCCTTGCTCTTCCCCGAAGTCAAGTCCAGCCTCAGCAGCACAGGGGGCGACGGCGACGTGGACATGAAGAAGCGGGTCAACCCCATGCCGGCGAAGCGTATCAAGATCGTCTCCTGGTGGAGCGGCATCGCCCAGGCCAACGGCAGCGGCGAAGCGGAATTCGAATTCGACATTCCGCAGTTCTCCGGCCAGGTGAGGCTGATGGCCGTCGCCTTTAAGAACGAAAGCTTCGGCTCCAAAGAAGCGGCGATGACAGTCGCCGATCCCATCGTCCTAAGCTCGGCCCTGCCGCGGTTCATGAGCCCCGGCGATACGGTGACCATGCCCGTCACCATCACCAATACGACAGGCAATTCGGCTAGCGCGACGGCGAAGGTCAAGCTCAGCGGCGCCCTTCGGACCCTGGGCGAAGACCAGCAGTCGGTGAGCATCGCAGCCAATAGCGAAGGCCACGCCCAATTCCAGCTGGTCGCCCCGCCCGCCGTCGGTATCGGCAAGGTCACAGTAGATGTCAACGGCCTCGGCGAACACTTTACCGACGAGACCGAGATCGGCATCCGCCCCTCCGCCCCTCTGCAAAAGACCACCGACGCCGGCTCCATCGCCGGCGGCAGCACCCAGGCCATCACCTTCAACACCGGTGACGCCATCCCTTCTACTGTCGACTACCGGCTGGTCGTAAGCCGCTCGCCCGCCATCGAGCTCGGCAAATACCTTAGCTGGCTCGTCGCGTATCCCTATGGCTGTACCGAACAGGCCGTCTCCACCGCTTTCCCGCAGCTATATTTCGGCGACTTGGCCGACCTCGTCCAGAAGTCCAATGTCAATAGCGCGCTGCGCACCACAGCCAACAGCAATATCCTCGAAGCCATTCGCAAAATCAAGATGCGGCAGCTATACAACGGCGCCGTTACCCTCTGGGATAACGAAGATTCGGAGAACTGGTGGGCCACCGTCTATGCCGCACACTTCCTCATCGAAGCACAGAAAGCCGGCTTCGATATAGACAAGAGCCTCATCGGGACCATGCTGGGCTATATAAACGGCCGCCTGAAGAGCCGCGAGACGGTGACTTACTATTATAATCGTGACCAGAGCAGACGCATCGTCCCCAAAGAGATGATCTATGGACTCTACGTCCTCGCCCTTGCCGGCCAGCCCAACCCCAGCGCGATGAACTATTACAAAGCGAACCCCTCACAGCTCAGCCTCGACTGCAAATATCTCCTGGCTGCCGCCTACGCCCTCGCCGGCGACAAAAAGAGCTTCAAGGAGTTCCTGCCCACCGAATTCGTAGGGGAGGTCTCCGTGGCCCAGACAGGCGGTAGCTTCTATTCCGATATCCGGGACGAATCCCTGGCCCTCGACGTCCTCGTCGACGTCGACCCCACCAATTCCCAGATCCCCGTAATGGTGCGGCACGTCATGGACAAGCTCAAATCACGCTCCTGGCTGAGTACCCAGGAACTGGCCTTCAGCTTCCTGGGATTGGGCAAGAACGCCCGTCAGTCGGCCGGCTCCACCGTCACGGGCGAAGTAACCGTCGATGGCCGCACGGTCGCCTCTGTAGAAGCGAACCCCGTAAAGCTCACGACCAAAGAGCTCCACGGCTCCGCCGGCGCCGCCCCCAAAGTGAACATCGTCACCCACGGCAGCGGCCGCCTCTATTATTACTGGGAAGCCGAAGGCATCAGCGCCTCGGGAGCCTACAAAGAAGAAGATAACTACCTCAAAGTGCGGAAACGCTTCTTCGACCGCTTCGGCCATCCGATCTCCGGCACCACCTTCAAGCAGAACGACCTCATCATCGTCCAGGTCACCCTCGACCGTACCTTCAATACGGACGTAGACAACATCGTCATCACGGACATGTTGCCGGCCGGCTTCGAGATCGAGAATCCACGTACAAAAGATATCCCGGGCATGGACTGGATCAAGACGGAAGACAGCCCCACCGCCCTCGACGTCCGCGACGACCGCATCAACTTCTTCGTCAACCTGCACTCCATGCACCAGGTGTACTATTATTCCGTCCGCGCCGTCTCTCCCGGAGTCTATCACATGGGCCCCGTGAGCGCAGATGCGATGTACAATGGAGAATATCATT
>JAMFRX010000031.1 GCA_026224995.1 Puia dinghuensis | reverse complement strand
GGGAGAGCATTTTATCGTCTTCAACGAGAATCACGATCTTCCGGGTAACCGGCCGGGGGGAGAACGGCTGGCCGCATTGGTGGAGCTGCCGGCGTTGAAGCTGGCGGCGGCGACGGTGCTGTTGTCGCCCTATGTGCCAATGTTGTTCATGGGTGAAGAATATGGTGAGGACGCGCCGTTCTATTTTTTCTCCGACTACCAGGATCCGGCGACTACGGCCGGACTGGTGGAAGGGCGGCGGCAGCAATTCGCCACTTTCCGTTTTGAAGGCGAGGTGCACGATCCGCAGGAGGAGGCGCTTTTTCTGAAATCGAAACTTTGTTGGGAGCAACGGGGGGAGGGCTGGCACCGTATCTTGCTGCTATGGTATCGGGAGCTTATCCGGCTGCGCCGTGAACATCCCTTGCTGGCCGATCTTTCAAAGCATCGGATGAGAGTGGACGTGCTGGGCAGCAAAGGGCTCGCTGTTTACAGGTATTCAAGCGGGGGAGAGCGGCACCTGGTCTGCCTGTTCAATTTTTCTGCCGAGCTGGAGCTATATGCGGAAATCGGTTATGCGGTGGCGGTGGGCGGCCAGTGGCGGAAACTGCTGAGCTCGGCAGACCTGCCGGCGGCGATTGCCGCTGGGGGCACGGTGCGGTTGCCGCCCCAGACTGTGGCGGTCTACGAGCTCAATCCTTTATGGGAACCACCCGGGCTTGCAGCAGGACAAACGACCGGTCGTTGACTTTGACCGTTTCGCCGGGCTTAAATGTTGTTTTTTGTTGCAGGGCAGGAATGGAGGTATCCCAGACCTTCTTCCACTGCTTGCCATGTGTATCCGGTGGCAGCTTGAAATCCAGGGGGCCAAAATGCGCATTGAAGATCATATAGAAGCTATCGTCCACCACGGGTTTGTTGTTCTCATCTACGGAGTGCAGTCCATCGCCATAGAGGAAGATAGCCAGCGATTTGGCAAATCCTCCCTTCCAGTCGTCTTCCGTCATCTCCATGCCATCCACTTTGAACCAGGCTATGTCATTGAGCCCTTTTGTGCGGACAGGTTTTCCTTTGAACCAGTCCTTACGGGAGAAGGCGGAATGGGTCTTGCGAAGCAAGATGAGGTCGCGGGTAGACTGAACCAGGTCCTGATCGGCCTTGCTCCAGTCGATCCAGGAGATCTCATTGTCCTGGCAATAGGCGTTGTTGTTGCCCTGCTGTGTATTCCCCAGCTCATCTCCTGCCAGCAGCATGGGTACCCCTTGCGACAGAAGGAGGGTGGCCAGGAAGTTACGTTTCTGGCGGCTGCGAAGGAAATTGATACCCTCGTCCTCCGTAGGACCTTCGGCGCCGCAATTCCATGAGCGATTGTCGCTGGCGCCGTCTTTGTTATCCTCTTTGTTCGCTTCGTTCTGGCGATCGTTGTAGGACACGAGATCGTTGAGGGTAAAGCCGTCGTGGGCGGTGATGAAGTTGATGCTGGCGGTGGGATTGCGGTTGTCGCTTTTATAGAGGTCGGAGCTGCCGGTAAACCGTTCGGCGAATTCGGCCAGCAGGTTATCGGCGCCGCGCCAGTAGTCGCGCATGCAGTCCCTATACTTCCCGTTCCATTCCGCCCAGCCGGGTGGGAACTGGCCGATCTGGTAGCCGCCTTCGCCTACATCCCAGGGCTCGGCGATCAGCTTGACCTGGGAGATCACGGGGTCCTGGTAGATGATGCTGAAAAAAGCGCTCAGGCGGTTGACGTCCTGCAGCTCGCGCGCCAGGGCAGCGGCCAGGTCGAAGCGGAAGCCGTCGACATGCATCTCCGTTATCCAGTACCGGAGGCTGTCCATGATCATCATCAGCACATTGGGAAGCCGGGCGTTCAGCGTATTCCCGGTGCCGGTATAGTCGAAGTAAAATCGTTTGTCGTCGGCCAGTCTATAGTACTCGGCGTTATCGATCCCTTTGTAGGCGAGGGTCGGCCCCATTTGGTTGCCTTCGGCAGTATGGTTGTAGACCACGTCCAGGATCACCTCTATGCCGGCTTTGTGAAGCTTCTTAACCATGTTCTTGAATTCATTCACCTGGCCGCCGACGTCCTGGCCGCTGTAGAAGCGGAGGGCCGGGGCGAAGAAGCCGATGGTATTGTAGCCCCAGTAGTTGGTCAGTCCCTGATCCACCAGGTGGCGGTCGGAGATGCTTTGGTGCACGGGCATGAGCTCAATGGCCGTAATGCCCAGCTTCCTGAGATAGTCGATGACGGCGGGATGCGCCAGCGCCGCATAGGTTCCTCTGATCTCTTCCGGGATGCCGGGGAAGGTCTTTGTAAACCCCCGGACATGGGCCTCATAGATGATGCTATTATAATAGGCCACTTTGGGCGGCTGGTCGTCCTCCCAATCAAAATGTTCATCGATCACTACGGACTTGGGGGAGACGGCGGCATTGTCACGGTCGTCCATCGTCAGATCGTCCTTCCCGATGGTATAGCCATAGAGGGTATCGTCCCAATCGCCAATGCTGCAGATGGCTTTGGAATAAGGGTCGAGCAGCACTTTGGCCGGGTTGAAGCGATGACCGTTAGACGGCTCGTATGGCCCGTAGACCCGATATCCATAGCGCTGTCCTGGTTTGAGATCGGGGATATAGGCATGCCAGATGTCGTGGGTGCGGTCGGTGAGCTTGATCTTCGTATGTTCGTCGGCGTCTTTGGAAGCATCGAAAAGACAGAGCTCGACGCCGGTAGCATTATGAGAATAGAGGGCGAAGTTGACCCCTTTACCGTTCCAGAAGGAGCCGAGGGGAAAAGGGTTGCCAGGATAAACAGTCATGGTAGGGATATTGCAAATAGCATACCGACCGGGAAAAAAGCGAGGGTTGCCGTCAGGACACTTCGAACCAGATGAGCCCTACGGCGGCGGCGGTCATGAGTATCAGGGTGAAAAAGCCCAGGAAATTACTCAGTCGGCTATTGGTGTGCTCGCCCATGATCTTTTTGTTGTTGCCGATATGCAGGATGACGGCGATGAGCACGGGAGCAGTCAGGCCATAGAGAATAGCGGTATAGAGCAGCGCCTTAACCGGCGAGATGCCAAAGAACTGCATACACAGACCGGCCACCAGGCTCACGATGATCACCGTATAGAAACGTCTGGCCTCATTGAACTTCTTATCGAGCCCCATGGAGAACTGAAGCGTCTCTGCCAACATATAGGACACGCAGCCTGCCAGCACGGGGATTGCCAGGAAGCCGGTGCCGATGACGCCGACGGCAAAGAGTACATAGCTCAGCTCACCGGCCAGGGGTTTCAGTGCCCTTGCGGCTTGTTCCACGGTGTCTATCTGTTTGATCCCTGCGGGGAAGAGGACGCTGCCGGCCGTCAGGATCACGAAAAACATCACTAAATTGGAGAAGAGCATACCGATGTTCACGTCGCTGCGCATGTTCTCCAGCGCCTTTTTGTCTACGATGATCCTTTTCTTCCTGGTGTTAGTGTTATGCTGCTGGTCTTCCACTTCCATGGTAGCCTGCCAGAAAAAGAGGTAGGGTGAGATGGTCGTGCCTAAAATGGCGACCAGGATGCTCAGGAAATCCTTGTTCAAATGAATATCCGGCAGGAACGTATGGCGCAGGACCGAGGACCAGTTTTGGTGGACGAGAAAAGGAACGATCAGGTAGAGCAGGAGCCCCAGACAAAGCCATTTAAGGAAGCTGGCCATCTTCTGGTAGGGATAGCGGATGATGATATAGATGAGCAGGGCGGTGAAGAAGATGCTAAAGGAGAAGGCGGGGATAGCCGGCACCAGCAGGTTGGCCACGGCGCCCATACTTTGAACGTCTGCGCCAATGTTGAGGATCACCGCCGGGAAAGTGAACAGGATCATGGAATAGAGTACCCATTTGGGGTAGTGCATCCGCAGGGTTCCGGTGAGACCCTGGCAGGTGACCAATCCGATACGGGCAGCCATGCCCTGCATAGCCGCCATCAATGGGTAAGTCAGGAGGGCCGTCCACAGGGTAGCGAAGCCAAACTGGGAACCTGCCTGACTATAAGTGACGATGCCGCTGGGATCGTCGTCGCTGGCGCCCGTGATCAGGCCGGGGCCCAAAGTTTTCAATGTGCGCTGAAGCCGGGATGTGCGTTTAGGAATTTTGGCCATTAGAATTGATCGAGGTTGACGTTCTTATTGCTGTTGTCATTAAATTGCTGGTCAAGGTTATAAGCTGCGCTAATGAGCCCCAGATGCGTGAAGGCCTGGGGGAAGTTGCCCAGGTGCTCACCTTCGAAGCCCAGTTGCTCCGAATACAGCCCAAGGTGATTGGCGTACCCGAGCATTTTTTCAAAGACGAAACGGGCCTTGTCCAATTGTCCTGAACGGGAGAGGCATTCCACATACCAGAAAGTACACATCGAGAAAGTGCCTTCCTTGCTGACGAAACCATCCGGTGCAGCAAGCTCGGGCCGGTAACGGTAAACCAGTGAATCGGTGACCAGCTCTTCTTCGATCCGCTTCAGGGTAGACAGCCAGCGCGGGTCTTTTGGGCTGATGAAACGGAACAAGGGCATCAGCAAGCTGGAAGCGTCTACCGTCTCCGAACCCGGGAACTGCATGAAGGCCTGCTTTTTCTCGTCCCAGAAATCCTTATAGATGCTATTGTAGATCTTGTCGCGCTGTTCCTTCCAGTTGCCATTGCGTGGAAAGGAACGGGCTTCAGCGATCTTCATGGCCCGGTCCAGCGCCACCCAGCAGGCAAGGCGTGAATACAGAAAATTCTTTCTTCCGCCCCTGACCTCCCAGATACCGTCATCGGGCTGATCCCAATTCTCACTAAGCCAGTCGATCTGCTTTTCCAGGTCTTTCCAGAAATCATAGCTTATGGGTTCTCCATACTTATTATACAAATATACGGAATCCATGAGCTCACCGTAGATATCGAGCTGCAGCTGGCCATAGGCGTCGTTGCCTACGCGTACGGGGGAGCTCTCTTTGTAGCCTTCGAAATTGTCGAGTGTATATTCCTTGAGCTGCCGGTTGCCGTCGATGGAATACATGATTCCCAGCCGTTCTTGTCCTTTGATATCCCGGCACATCTTCTCTACCCAGCCCATGAAGCGGCCGGCTTCCTTGGTATAGCCCAGACTGATGAGGGAATAAACCGTAAAAGAGGCATCGCGAATCCAGGTGTAGCGATAGTCCCAGTTCCGCTTCCCGCCGATGGTCTCGGGCAGGCTGAATGTCGGCGATGCGATGATGGAACCATAACGGCTGGATGAAAGCAGCTTCAGCACCAGAGAGGAACGATTCACGACATCCCGCCATCTGCCTTTGTACGTGCTTCGGCCGACCCAACCTTTCCAGTAGTTGACCGTCCGGAAAAGCGTTTCCGTGACCATAATAGCAAGGTCGTCCCCGGCGGAAGTCTTATTATCAACGATCTCGAAGACCATGTCCGTCGCCTGGTTAGCTGAGAGGGTGAATTCGGCTGTGGCATCGCCATCGGCTACCTGGAGGGGGATGCCTGCTTTAAGCCGGATAGTCAGTCCATCCGAATGAAAGAGGATCTCTTTAGGGCCCACCTGTTCCGCTTTATGTGCATCCTTGCCGTAGTTGAAGCGCGGACGGCATTGCAGCCGGTAGCTTACTTCGCCGCGAATTGTCGTCACCCGGCGGATGAGCTTTTTTTCTTCGGGGTGACCTACGGGCATGAAATCGGTGATCTCTCCTACTCCATCCGGCGAGAGAAAGCGGGTCAGCAGCACATTGGTATCCGGCATATAGAGCTGCTTGGTCTTCATCTCCGTGAACTCCGGGTTTATGGAATAGAAACCGCCTTTTTTTTCGTCGAGGAGCCGGGCGAAGATGCTGGGGGAATCAAATTGCGGAAAACATAGGAAATCGATGGAGCCATTGAGACCGGATAACGCAATCGTATGCAGGTCGCCGATGATACCGTAATTTTCTATGGGTTGGTAGCTCACTGGGGGAATTTATGACCTCTTTGCAAAAATCAGGCCCGCTTCATGGCGTTGCTTGCAGCCCAAAAGAGGCATAAGAATTGATGATCCAACTGTAATAAAATAAATTCTTATGCCTACCGCCACCGCAATAGATGTAGAACAGCTGTGTATAGATACGGTAAGAGTGCTATCGGCCGATGCCGTGCAGAAAGCCAATTCCGGTCATCCGGGGACGCCGATGGCTACGGCCCCCATGGGATATGTTCTATGGACCAAACATATGCGATACAATCCAAAGGATCCGGGATGGCCAAACAGGGACCGGTTCGTCTTGTCTGCAGGCCACGCCTGCATGTTGCAGTACAGCTTTCTATACTTAACGGGATATGATCTGAGCCTGGATGATATCAAGCAATTCCGGCAGCTGCACAGCAAGACGCCCGGCCATCCGGAATATGGGCTGACACCGGGTATCGAGGTCACTACGGGTCCGCTGGGTCAGGGCTTCGCCAATGGCATTGGGATGGCTATTGCGCAAAAGGAGTTGGCGGCGCGGTTCAACAAGCCCGGGTTTGAGCTCTTCAATTATACTATTTACGCCATTTGCAGCGACGGGGATATGATGGAAGGAGTAAGTTCCGAAGCGGCCTCCCTTGCCGGGCATCTGGGATTGGGGAATATTGTCTACCTCTATGACGACAATCATATTACCATCGAAGGCGATACGGCCATCACTTTCCAGGAGGACGTGGCCGAGCGATTTGAAGCGTATGGCTGGCATGTACAGGTGCTAAAGGACGGGAATGATGTGGCGGCTATCAACGGCGCCGTGCAGGCGGCCAGGGAAGAGAAGTCCCGGCCTTCCCTGATAAAGATCAGGACCCATATAGCCTACGGCAGTCCTAACAAGGTGGATACGGCGGGAGCGCATGGCTCGCCGCTGGGCGCCGACGAAGTAAAAAAAGTAAAGGAGTTTTTCCACTTCGACCCCGAGCAATCGTTTGTAGTGCCAGGGAAAGTGCTGGAGTATTATCGGGCTATCGGGGAAAACGGAATAGGGCTGGAACGGGAATGGGATGCCTTATTCGCCCGTTACAAGCAACAATACCCGGAGCTGGCCACCGAATATGAGATGGCCCTGCGAGACCAGCTGCCGCAGAGCTGGGAAAAGCAGCTACCGGTATTTCGGGCTGCTGATGGGAAAGAGGGAAAGCTGTCTACACGCGTGGCTTTAGGAAAGGCGCTGAATAGCATAGTCAAGGTGTTACCCGGTCTGCTGGGAGGCGCGGCCGACCTGGCGCCCAGCACGGAGACGAATCTAAAAGATTACCGCGCCTTTAGCGCCGACGATCCCGGCGGGCGTAATTTTCACTTTGGGGTCCGGGAACATGCCATGGGCGCGGTGCTGAATGGAATGGCCGTGACCAAAGGATTCCTGCCCTATGGCGCTACATTCCTGATCTTTTCGGATTATATGCGGCCGCCCATCCGGCTCGCGGCTATCATGAAGATCAAGCCGATCTTCATCTATACCCATGACAGCATTGGTCTGGGCGAGGATGGCACGACGCATCAGCCGGTGGAGCAGCTCGCGGCGCTGCGCAGCATCCCGAATATTACCCTTATCCGTCCTGCCGACGCCAATGAGACGTCGCAGGCCGTGAAGATAGCCGTAGAGCATCAGGGCGGCCCCGTGATCCTGGTGCTTACAAGGCAGAACATCACCATTTTTGAGCCCGGAACATACAAGAGCAGCGGCGATCTTAGTAAGGGCGCATATATTT
>JAMFRX010000209.1 GCA_026224995.1 Puia dinghuensis | reverse complement strand
TTTGCGAAGAGTTGCCGGATGCGGGGGCGTTGGGTGGTCTCCCAGTCCTTTACCGTGGAAAGGGGAAGTTCCGGCTCGGTGTAGGGCGGGACCTTCGACTCGTCGAGATTGGCCGTTGGCGGGGTGGCGATCTGGTAGATCTCGCTGCCGGCGAGGAGGAAGCAGCCAAGGTCATAGGTTTCCTT
This sequence comes from Puia dinghuensis, assembly GCA_026224995.1. GTDB lineage: Bacteria > Bacteroidota > Bacteroidia > Chitinophagales > Chitinophagaceae > Puia > Puia dinghuensis_A. The sequence goes on along the minus strand of JAMFRX010000209.1, from coordinate 5,515 downwards.
TCCCGGGTGAGGGGAATCCGCGACCATGGCATTCCAGGCTTTGGAGATGACGGGCATATAGGCTTTTTTTTCCAGGTAGCCTTCACGGATACCCCAGGCGATGCCATAGATGAAGAGGGCGGTGTCAGCGTGCTGCAAGGGGATGAAGGTCTTGACCATATGGAGGTAGTCCTGAAGATATTCGGGGCGATGCGGGTCGCTGAGGGGCAGCAGCGAGAGTGCGTGTACCAGGGTGGCGAAGTCATCGGCGTTCCGGTCCGTTATGCCGTTACGCGGCGTCCAATCGTGCCTGGAGTTCGAACTGACGGCATAATCGTAGTATTCCTTTTTGGGGTCTATGGAATAGAGGGCCATGAGACCTTGATAATAGACGGCGTGGGACCAGGTGTTGCCGGGGTTGCCGCCGGTATTCGTGGCGGGGTCGGGCCATTTCTTCATGTAATAGCCATTGGCCTGGCGCATGGCCTGGAGGATATCCTGCTGTTGCGGGGACTGGGCGGAGACGGCGGCGGCAATAAAAAGGAGCGGCAAGGACCATTTGAGCGGCATACCCGGAAGGTAGGTCTTTTCTTCGCTGTTGAGGACCGGCGGCGGCTTGGAAATTTACGAAAACGTTGCCGGGGCCGTCAGAGGAAACCCAGCTCTAATTTGGCTTCTTCCGTCATCATCTCTTTGCTCCAAGGCGGGTCGAAGGTGAGCTGTACGTGGCAATCGAGGACACCGGGAAGCTCTTCGACCTTTTCCTGAACGTCGCGGATGATATCGCCTGCGGCGGGGCAGGCGGGTGCGGTGAGTGTCATGATGATCTTGATATGGCCATTGTCGGCGATCTTTATTTCGTAAACGAGGCCGAGGTCATAGATGTTGACGGGTATTTCCGGGTCGAAGACGGTGCGAAGGGCGGCTTCGATCTCGTCGCGGAGCATTGGCTGGTTGGTTGGTGTAGTGTCGCTCATGAGTGGACGGATTTAGCCTGGTAGGCCAGGGCGTATAATTTTATTTGTTTGAGCATCGACAGCAGGCCGTTGGAGCGGGTTGGAGAGAGATGGCTGCTCAGGCCTATGGCTTCGATGAAGGTTATTTCCGCGTCGACGATCTCTTTTGGGGTATGGCCGGAAAGTACTTTGATGACGAGGCTTACGAGTCCTTTGGTGATGATGGCGTCGCTGTCGGCGGTGAAGGAGAGCTTACCGTCGAGGAAGTCGGCGTGGAGCCAGACGCGGGACTGACAGCCGCGGATGAGATTGTCTTCGGTCTTATAGCGGCTATCGATAAGGGGCAGCTCCTTCCCTAATTGGATGATGTATTCATATTTATCGTCCCAATTGAGGAGGTATTCAAAGTCGGCGATGATCTCTTGTTGTTCTTCCTGGATCGTCATGGTGCATAATGATTTGGCTGGGCATTAGCCCAGCAGGAGCTTTGCGGCTTTGCGGATGCCGGCGGCCAGGCGGTCGACATCTTCCCGGTTGTTATAGACAGCCAGGGAGGCGCGGACGGTGCCGGGTATACAATAGCGATCCATCACGGGTTGGGCGCAATGGTGGCCGGTGCGGACGGCGATGCCTTGTTTGTCGAGGATCTCGCCGAGGTCGAAGGGGTGGATGTCGCCAACGAGGAAGGAGATCACTCCTGCCCTATTGGCCGAATCGGCTTTGCCGATGAAGCGGATGCCCTGAACATCCTGAAGGGTGTCGAGGGCGTAGGTCATGAGGTTGTGCTCTGCCTGCCGGACGTTACGAATACCGAGGCCCAGGATATAGTCTATGGCGGCTCCGAGGCCAATGGCGCCGGCCATATCGGGAGTTCCGGCTTCGAACTTATAGGGGAGGTCGTTGTAGGTCGTCTTTTCGAAGGTAACGGTCTTTATCATTTCTCCGCCGCCCTGGTAAGGGGGTAGTTGGTTGAGCCATTCTTCTTTGCCATAGAGTACGCCGATACCGGTGGGGCCATAGAGCTTGTGGCTTGAGAAGGCCAGGAAGTCCACGTCCAGGTCCTGGACGTCCACCTCCATGTGCTGTACGGCCTGGGCGGCGTCGAGCAATACGGGGATGTTATAGCTATGGGCAGTCGAGATGATGTGTTTTACCGGATTTATGATACCCAGGGAGTTGCTGACATAATTAAAAGCGACGAGCTTGACCCCTTCCAGCAGGCGGTGGAGGTCGTGCAGGATGAGCTCCCCGTTATCGTCGACGGGGATGACGCGCAAGGTGGCGCCTTTCTCTTCGCAAATAAGCTGCCAGGGAACGATATTGCTATGGTGTTCGACGGCAGAGACGAGGATGCTATCGCCGGCCTGCAGGAATTTCTTGCCGAAGGAAGCGGCTACAAGGTTGATAGCTTCGGTGGTGCCGCGGGTGAAGATGATCTCGTGGTTATGGCGGGCGTTGATGAAATCGGCTATTTTCTGCCGGGAGCCTTCATAGGCTTCGGTAGCCCGCTGGCTTAGATAGTGGACGCCGCGGTGGACGTTGCTATTGATCGTATGGTAGTAGTCGTCCATGGCTTTCAGAACGGCTTCGGGCTTCTGGGTCGTAGCCGCGTTGTCGAGGTACACGAGCGGAGAGCCATAGATGGTCTGATCCAGGATAGGGAAATCTTTCCTGAGATGTTCGATGTTCAATGCAGGATCGGATATGGTAGTTGTGTCATGCATGTGTTACGGGAATATGTTGGCTGATCAGCCGGTTGATATGCGCCTCTACGGCACTCCATTTGATCTTTTCGGTGACGTCCAAGGCGAAGGCGTTGATGAGGAGGGCCTTTGCCGCGGCTTCGCCGATACCGCGGGCGCGCAGGTAGAAGAGGGCTTCTTCGCTGAACTGTCCAACGGTGGTGCCGTGGCTGCATTTGACATCGTCGGCGTAGATCTCGAGTTCGGGCTTCGAATCGATCGTCGCTTTTTTGCCGATGACGAGGTTATTGTTCTGCTGGAAGGCGTTGGTCTTTTGTGCGTCCTGGTGGACGTAGACCTTGCCGTTGAAGACACCGGTGGACTGTTCCAGCAGGACGCCTTTATATAGTTCGTTGCTGAAGCAGGACGGCTTCTGGTGGTCGACGAGGGTATGGTTATCGATGAGCTGCTGGCCGGCGGCGAGGTAGAGGCCATACAGGTGTGTTTCCGTATGATCTTCTTCCAGGCGTGCCTGCAGGTCATTGCGGACGAGGTCGGCGCCGGGCAGGGTGAAGGTATAGTTGTTATAGAGGCTTTGCTTTTTCTGCCGGACGGTGGTATGGTTCACCAGGCGAACGCCGGGTGCGGCGGCCTGAATGAGAGCATGGTGGAGCTTTGCGTCCGTTTGGAGAGCGATCTCCGTGAAGCTGTTGACCCAGATGCGGGCATCGCCGGCGGTGGAGACGACAGATTCTACGATTGACAGCTCGGCATTGCGGTCCAGCACGAAGATGTGGCGGGGCTGGACCATCAGGTTATAGCCGGCGGTGAAGGCATGGATGATGTGCAGGGGCTTGTCCAGGCTGGAGCCGGCTTTCATCCGGATGAAGAGTCCGTCCGAGAAGAAGGCGGTATTGAGCTCGGTGAAATGGCGGTCTTTCCCGTATGCGGAGCGTTCGAACCAGGCTGCGAGGGCCGGGTCTGCTTTGGCTTCGGCTATGGGTAGCAGGTCGATGCCTGATGGGAGCCCGGTGTTATATTTTTTTTCCCAGACGCCGTTGACCAGCACGAGGGTGTAGCAGTCGAATTCCGGGATGGCTGCCGCCGCGAGGAGGGCGGGTGAAAGCGCCAGCGGGGCGGGTGAGCCCAGCCGGTATTCGTCTTTGAGAAAGCGGGTGAGGTTGGTATACTTCCAGTCTTCGTTGCGGATAGAGGGAAAGCCTGATTCGCGGAATTTCTCGAAGGCCTGGCGGCGGGTTTTGCGGAGGTCGCTGGTTTCGTTAGGCGAGATGAGGTCCGCCCAATCGTCGAATCCGTTGACGACCTCGTCGTATAATGGTATGTCCTGTTGCGATGTCATAAGTTATGTATGTGCTACAGCGTAGCAGCTTTTTCCCGGGATTCTTCCTTAAGCCAGTCGTAGCCCTTTTCTTCCAGTTCCAGGGCGAGCTCTTTGGTGCCTGATCTGACGATGCGGCCGTTGTAGAGCACGTGGACGAAATCCGGAACGATGTATTCGAGCAGTCGTTGATAGTGAGTGATGATGATGAAGGCGTTGTTTTCCGAGCGCAGCTTGTTGACGCCCTGGGAGACGATGCGGAGGGCATCGATATCAAGGCCGGAATCCGTTTCGTCCAGGATAGATAAGGAAGGCTCGAGCATTGCCAGCTGGAAGATCTCGTTCCTCTTCTTCTCGCCGCCGGAGAAACCCTCATTCAGAGAGCGGTTGACCAGTGCAGCGTCGAATTCGACGAGCTTTTGCTTTTCGCGGGACAGCCGGAGGAATTCCTTGGCATCCAGGGGTGGCAGGCCGCGGTAGTTGCGGATCTCGCCCAGGGCGGTCTTGAGGAAGTTGACATTGGAAACGCCGGGTATCTCTATGGGATATTGAAATGCGAGGAAGAGGCCTTCGCGGGCCCTTGTTTCGGGATTCATGGTAAGGAGGTTCTTACCCTGGAACTCAACTTCACCTTCCGTGACGTGATAGTTCTCCTTGCCGGCCAGTACGGAGGCCAGGGAGCTTTTGCCTGAGCCGTTAGGGCCCATGATGGCGTGTACTTCGCCGGGATTGACGGTCAGATTAATGCCTTTCAGAATCTGTTTCTCTTCGACCTCTGCGTGTAAATTTTTAATGATCAGCATTTATTGATTTGTTTAGCCTACGCTTCCTTCGAGCGTGATAGATAATAACTTTTGCGCTTCCACGGCGAATTCCATGGGCAGCTGGTTGAGCACTTCGCGGGCGTAGCCATTGATGATGAGGGCGACGGCCTTCTCCGAATCGATGCCACGTTGGTTGAGGTAGAAGATCTGGTCTTCGCCGATCTTGGAGGTGGTGGCCTCGTGCTCTACGGTCGCGCTGTTGTTCTTGGATTCGATGTAGGGGAAGGTGTGGGCGCCACAGCGGTCACCGATGAGCAGGGAATCGCATTGGGTGAAGTTGCGGGCCTCATCGGCTTTGGGGCCGATCTGGACCAGTCCGCGATAGCTGTTCTGGCCCTGGCCTGCGGAGATACCTTTGGAGATGATGCGGCTGCGGGTATTGCGGCCGATGTGGTGCATCTTGGTGCCGGTGTCTGCGATCTGCTTGTTGCGGGTGACGGCTACCGAATAGAATTCGCCGGTAGAGTTGTCGCCCTGCAGGATCACGCTAGGGTATTTCCAGGTAATGGCGGAGCCGGTCTCTACCTGTGTCCAGGAGATCTTGGCGTTATCGCCCTTGCAGATACCTCTTTTGGTGACGAAGTTAAAGATACCGCCCTTGCCGTTCTTATCGCCGGGGTACCAGTTCTGGACGGTGGAATATTTGATCTCGGCATTGCCGAGGGCGATGAGCTCTACTACGGCGGCGTGGAGCTGGTTCTCGTCCCGCATGGGGGCGGTACAGCCTTCCAGGTA
>JAMFRX010000208.1 GCA_026224995.1 Puia dinghuensis | reverse complement strand
GCTGGCGATCTTTACGACGGGCGCTACAGGGTTACCCGTGGGGGTGCCGAGACCGGTGGTGAAGAGAACGATATTGGCGCCCGAGGCCACTTCCGCGGTTGTCGACTCCACGTCGTTGCCGGGGGTACATAAGAGATTCAGACCGGGTTTGGTGACTTTTTCGGGGTAGTCGAGGACAGCGGCGACGGGCGAGGTGCCGCCTTTTTTTGCGGCGCCCGCGGACTTGATGGCGTCGGTGATGAGGCCGTCGCGGATATTGCCGGGGGAAGGGTTCATATCGAATCCCGAGCCTACGGCTTTGGCGCGGTCGTTATAGGTCCGCATGAGATGCGAGAAGCGTTCGGCCGTATCCGTGTCGAGACAGCGGTCGCTGAGATCTTGTTCCACACCACATAGTTCGGGGAATTCGGACAGGATGACGGAGCCGCCAAGGGCGACGAGGAGGTCCGAGGTATAGCCGATGGCGGGATTGGCGGAGATGCCGGAGAAGCCATCGGAGCCGCCGCATTCCAGGCCGATGCAGAGCTTGCTGAGCGGAGCGGGCTGACGCTGCTGCTGGTTGGCGAGGATGACACCGGCGAAGGTCTGTTTGATGGCTTCCGAGAGGAAGGCCGATTCCGTACCTATCTTTTGCTGTTCGAGGATATAGAGGGGCTTGGAGAATTGCGGGGAGCGTTTTTTGATCTCTTCTTCCAGCATGGAGACCTGGGCGTTCTGACAGCCGAGGCTGAGTACGGTAGCGCCGGCCACGTTGGGATGGGTGATATAGCCTGCGAGGAGGCCACAGAGGGCCTGGGCGTCCTGGCGGGTGCCACCGCAGCCGCCGTCATGGTTGAGGAATTTGATGCCGTCGACATTGGGGAAGAGGCGTTGCGTGGCATTGTGCTCATAGTCGGCATGGAGGTCCGTTTCGAGGATCTGCTCGACGCTCTTGCCGGCCCTGTAGAGCTCTACGAGCTGCTGGGACTGGAGCTGGTAGGAGCGATTGCGGCCATAGCCGAGGTCGGTGACGAGGGCTTGCTGGAGAACGTCGAGGTTGCGGTTCTCGCAAAAGACCATGGGGATGACCACCCAGTAGTTAGCTGTGCCTACGCTGCCGTCGGCGCGGTGATAGCCGTTGAAGGTGCGGCCGGAGAAGGGAGTGGTATCGGGCTTTGCCCATTCCGTTTTGCGGTCGCCGATGGTGAAGTCGTTGGCGGCGTGCTTGACGTTGGCGGTGCTGATGAGACCGCCTTTTTTTATGGGCTGCTGTGCCTTTCCTACCAACACCCCGTACATGATGATGGAGTCGCCGGTGGCGAAGTCGACAGTGGCGAACTTATGTTTTGCTTTTATGATCTCCTGGATGGTATACTCCTGGCCGTCGTAAGAGACTTTGGAATCTTTTTCGAGAGGGGTGAGGGCTACCAGCACGTTGTCGGCGGGATGAACTTTCAGGATGTTGGCTTGCGTACTCATAAAGTGATTGTTTTTGTAGTGGCTTGGGCCAGTGTTGTGACTGCGCCTTTGTTAATAAGGTTTTCCAGGTTTTCGTGGACGGCGGTTTCGAAACCGGGAAGCTTTGTGAGGTCGGCGCCCCAGAGGGATTCGTCTCCCAGGGCCTTGTTGACGAGCTCTGCGGGCGTGGATTGCTGCCATAATTGGGCAAAGTGTGCACCCTTGTCGTCCTTGACGGGGTATGCCCCGCCACGCATGAACAGAAGATAGGCCGCAAAGCCCAGCGCTACATGTGCCGGCGGGGTGGCATGTTGCTGATAGTGCCGGAGCAGGACGGGGATGACGCGGCTTTTGAGCTTCGAGGAATACTGCATGGTTATGCTTATCCACTGATGCTGAAGTTGCGGGTTCCTAAAGCGATCCAGCACGCTGAGGCCGAAATCCCGGGCCTCGGACAGGGGAACATCATAGGGTATGGCCGGGGCTATTTCTTTAAGCATGAGGTCGGCGACAAAGGTGCTGAAGGCGGAGTCGTCCATGGCCTGCTTGACGGTGGTAAAACCCGAGAGGAAGGCCACGCCGCAGCTAAGGGTATGGGTGCCGTTGAGCAGCCGCAGCTTGAGCTCGCGGTAGATCTCGATGTCCGGCTGGATGACGACGCCTTCGTCGGCGGCGGCGAAGGAGAGGATGTCCCTGACCTTTTGATCTCCCTGGATCGCCCAGAGGCGGTAGACTTCGGAGATCGCAAGAAGGTCATCAGTATAACCAAGATCGTGCGTCAATTGTTGCAGGGATGCCGCATCGGGCCTGCCGGGGACAATACGGTCGACGAGCGAGGAGCAGAAGGAGCAATGCTGTTCCAGCCAGACGAGGAAGTCCGCAGAGAGCTGGGCAATCTGCGCCAGCTCTTTGACGATACCGGCCAGTTTTTTTCCGTTGTCGACGATGAGCTCCGTGGGTACGATGACCATGCCCGATTCCGGGCTGCCGTCGAAGGCCTGGTAACGTTCATAGAGGAAGGCCAGGAGCTTTCCGGGAAAGGAGACGGGAGGAATGCGGCGGATGTCGTCTTCTACCAATTGTATCCCGACTTCCGTGGTATTGGATACGATGATCTGCATGTCCGGGTTATGGGCGAGCCGGAGCACCTCCTGCCATTGGTCACGGGCGGAGAGGACGCGGCTGATGGCCGAGCAGATGATGTTCTCTTCAACCTTACGGCCGTCCTGGATGCCGCGAACGCAGAGGGTATAGAGTCCATCCTGCCTGTCGAAGGCGCCGGCGTCGCCGGAGTCCGTGGACTTAACGACGACGATGCGGCCGTTGAACAGCCCCTTGCGGTTGGCCTTGTCGATAAAGTAATCGGGCAGCCCGCGCAGCAAGACGCCGGTACCGAACTGAAGCACTTTTTCCGGCAGGGCGAAAAGCGCTTCCGCGGGTTTGGTGACGCCGGAGGCGTGGATGGAGGAGAGGTTTTCTTTGGAGAGATGCATACTCATATTTTTTCGTTGATGACCATCCTGGTAAGCTTGAGAGCTTCGAGCGTATTCACATATAAGAGTTCATAGTTCTCTGTCTTCAGGATATCCTTGCTGATCAGGCGGCTGCCGAAGCCTACGGCGCTAACGCCGGAGCGGAACCAGCCGCGGATATTGTCCTCATCGATCTCTACCCCGCCTGTGGGGATGAAGATCTGGTCGCGGAAGAGTTCCCGGATAGAGCTCACGAATTCGGGTCCGAGGATATTGGCCGGGAAGATCTTGATAGCGGCGGCTTTGAGCTCCTGGGCGTGATAGACCTCGGTGGGCGTCATGCAGCCCGGTATCCAAAGGAGGCCCGCGGCTTCGGCGACGGCGGCTACAGGAGCGCTTATGATAGGCGACACGATGAAGTCGGCGCCGGCTTCGACGAAGGCTTTTGCCTCGGCCACGGATTTGATCGTGCCGATACCCAGGTAGAGGTCGGGCGCTTCTGCAGCGAGGGCTTTCTTCAGTATCTTGAAATTGCCCAGGGCGGCCTCGCCGCGGTTGGTGAATTCAACGGCCCTGACGCCGGCTTTGTAAAGGGTCTGGATGACTTTGAGGCAGACGGAAGGGTTCTCCCAATAGAAGAGGGGGAGGATGCCCTGGCCGAGGATGCTCTGGAGAATGACTTTCTTATCGTTCATATGTGTTCATGAATTCCAGGATCTCCTCCGCCCGCTGGACGGTGGCATCGCTGGGGATGAATAATTTTTGATAGGCCGCGGCGGTGGCGAATTCCAGGGTCTCCTGCGCCTTCTGGCCTTTGCAGAGCCCGTGGATCAAGCCCGCCATGAAACAGTCGCCGCTACCTACTTTGTCCAGGATGGTGTCGGAGACATACTCCCTGGAGTGATAGAGGGTCTTATCATGATACATGGTCGTATAGTAACGGATGCCGGCGGCGCCGTGGTCGAAGCGGAAGGTCTTGGCGACGTGCCGGACCTTGGGGAACTTCTTCATAATTTGTTCGCTGCTGATGCGGGCATGTTCCAGGTAGTCTTCTTTTTTGCCGGTTGTGAGCGTGGCATCTACGGGGATACCCAGCATTTTTTCCGCTGCCCAGAGGTTGCCCATGACGAGGTCGCAGTGCTGTACCAGATCGCGCATGATGTCGGCGGGGTCGGCGCCATATTGCCAGAGCTTGGCGCGATAGTTAAGGTCGACGGAGATGGTGATGTGTTTATGCCCGGCGGCTTCCAGCAGCTCTTTGCAGATCGTGGCGGCATTTTTGTTGAGCGCCGGCGAGATGGCGCTGAAGTGCAGCCAGCTGATGTCGGTGAGTATTTTATCCCAGTCGATTGTGTTAGGCTGCAAATTGGAAAAAGAGCTATGTGCACGGTCGTAGATAACGCCGGCGCTTTTGAGGTCTTTTCCTTTCGGCAGGTAGTAGAGCCCAAGGCGATCGCCCTGATAGAGGATGCGGGAGGTGTCGATGCCTGTTTTTTCCAGGTAGGCGGTGAGCTGGCGGGTCATGCTGTTTTCGGGCAATGCGGTTATGTAGGCCGATGGGGTGCCCCAGAGGGCCAGGGCCGTCGCTACATTGGCCTCGGCGCCGCCGACATAAAAGGGCAGGGTATTCTCTATGAGCCAGTCGCCGTAGGCGTCGGGGCAGATGCGGAGCAAGAGCTCACCGTATGACAATACTTTTTTATTCATAGTTCAACCATTGCTTTGATCACGCCGTTGGCCGGGTCGAGCCAGGAGGCGAATTTGTCTTTTACTTCGTCGAATTTTACCCGATGGGTAATATAGGTAGTTGGGTCGATCAGCTTTTTTTCCATGGCGTCGATGACCTTGTCGAAGTCTTCGCGGGTGGCGTTGCGGCTGCTCATGAGGGTGCCTTCGCGTTTATGGAATTCCGGGTGGCTGAAGGCGATCTCGCCTTTTTGGAGGCCGACGAGGACGTATCTGGCGCCGTGGGCCATGTACTGGAAGGCATTGTTGATGGCGTTGCGGCTGCCGGTGGCGTCGATGACGACGGTGGGCATGTCTCCGCGGGTGAGGTGTCTGATCTGTTCCAGCGGGTTGGCTGTAGCGTTGACCGTATGGAGGACGTGGAGGCTCTCGCGGCAGAAGCGGAGCCGTTCGTCGTTAATATCCATAGCGATGACTTCGCCACCGGCGATGCGGGCCGATTCCATTGTGCCCAGCCCGATGGGGCCTGCGCCCACTACAAGCACGAATTCGCCTGGCTGGATGGCCGCGCGGCGGACGGCGTGGGCGCCGATGGCCAGGGGTTCTATGAGGGCCAACTGGTCGTGGGTGAGGCCGCGGCCGTGGACGAGAGCATCCGAGGGTACGGAGAGGTATTCTACCATGCCGCCATCTATGTGGACGCCGCAGACTTTGATGGTGGTACAGCAGTTGGGCTTGCCGGAGCGGCAGGCGATGCATGTCCCGCAGCTGTAATACGGGATGATGGTCACGGCCTCGCCGGGCTGGAAGCCGGGGGCCTTGTCCAGGTCTACGATGTCGCCGGCCAGCTCGTGGCCCAGGATACGGGGGTATTGGAAAAAGGGCTGTGTGCCTTCGAAGGCATGAAGGTCGGTTCCACAGATGCCGACGCGGCGGATCTTGAGAATAGTATGGCCCGGGCGCGCCAGGGGCGCGTCCGATTCTTTGTAGGCGAACTCACCGGGTTGTATGCAGACAAGAGTTTTCATATTGTTATGCGTTGGCCAGGGCACGGTCGAGGTGGACGTAGCCGCCGTCGACATGGATGAGCTGACCGGTGGTATGGCTGGACCGCCTGGAAAGGAGAAAGGCCGTCATGTTGGCGATCTCTTCCGATGTCGTCATCCGGTTCTCGAGCGGAATATTCTTTGTGATGACTTCCAGCTTGGCCTCCGGGTTTGGAAGAGTGCTGATCCAGCGCTCATAGAGCGGGGTCCAGCATTCCGCTACGATGATAGCGTTGACGCGGATGCCATATTTGAGGAGCTCTACGGCCCACTCGCGGGTGAGGGCATTACGGCCACCATTGGACGCCGCATAGGCGCTGGTTCCGCCCTGGCCCGTTTCGGCCGTCTTGGAGCTGATGTTGACGATAGCGCCTTTTGTCCGGATGAGGGAGGGCAGGGCGTGATGGGCCAGCAGGTAATAATGGACGAGGTTTTTGTGCAGGGAAGCCAAGAAGGCGTTATAGCTGCCGGACTCCAGCCCTACCCCATCGTTGACGCCGGCGTTGTTGACGAGGCCGTCTATGCGGCCGCAGCGCTCGATGACCGTCTTTATCGCCGCTTCGCACTCGCCGGGCTGGGTGAGCTCGGCCACGGTCTGGAAGCCCTTGCCGCCGGCGGCTTCTACTGCCGAGAGGGTCGCTATGTTATCCTCTTCATTACGGCCGATGATGAAAGGGGTAGCGCCTTCTGCAGCCAGCAGCTTCACGATGCCTTCGCCGATGCCTTTGGCGCCGCCGGAGACGATGATGACCTTGTCCTTTAGTTCGAGATTCATGATCTATAAAATTAATTTATAAAATTTTGTTGCATTACCACCGAAGAAAGCAGCTTGTTCGTCTGTTGAAAACGTAGAGAAATAGTCCTGGACGATCTGCAGCACCTGCTGGTAGGAAGCCGCTACGAGGCATACCGGCCAGTCCGACCCGAAGAGTATCCTGTTGGTACCGAAGGCTTCGACTATTGTATCCAGGTAGACCCGGAAGTGTTCCGGCTTCCAGCTGGCCCAGTCGGCTTCCGTCACCATTCCAGAGATCTTGCAGGAGAGGTTCTCATGTGCGGCTACGGCCCGGATGGCGGCGCGCCATTCATCTGTGATATACCTGTCCTTGATATGCGGCTTGGCGATATGGTCGAGCACAAAGGGCTGGTTGGGGAAGGCTGCCACGAAATCCCGGGCATAGCCCAGCTGATCGGGATAGATCAGGATGTCGTAGGTATAGCCGAAGGACTCCAGGAGGCTGATACCACGTTTAAAGTTCGGATTGAGCATGAAGGCCCGATCGTGTTCGCTTTGGAGGACATGGCGAAAGCCTTTGACCTTAGGATATGTTTTGTAGTGGGCGAGGCGCTGTTCCACCTGGGGGTCGCGTAGATTGACCCAGCCCACTATGCCTTTTATAAAGTCGTAGTGATCGGCTTGTTCCAGCATGAATTCGTTATCGTCTTCCGACTGGTCGACCTGGACGGAGATGCAGCCGTCGATTCCGGCCGTCTCCAGCAGGGGCTGCAGGTCGGCGGGGAGGAAATCCCGCTGGATGGCACTCATCTCCGGAGTGATCCAGGCATCCCTAATGGGATCGAATTTCCAGAAGTGCTGGTGCGAATCGATCTTAAGCATGGCTATATGCTTTTACTTTTTGCCGGGACTGGCCCAGGTTGTCGATGCCGAGCTCTACGATGTCCCCGGGTTGGAGGTATATGTTGGGTTTCATTCCCAGTCCTACGCCTGCCGGGGTACCGGTAGAGATGACGTCGCCAGGAAGGAGGGTCATGAATTTGCTGGTATAGGCGAGGAGGAAGGGGATGTTGAAGATAAAGTTGGCGGTGGTGCCGTCCTGCATCTTCTTGCCGTTGACGGTAAGCCATAGCCGCAGGTTATGGACGTCTTTTATCTCGTCCGGAGTGGCCAGCCAGGGGCCCAGCGGAGCGAAGGTGTCGCAGCCTTTTCCCTTATCCCAGGTTCCACCACGTTCCATTTGAAACTCGCGCTCAGATACGTCGTTATGCATAACATAACCGGCCACATAATTCATGGCATCATCTTCACTGATATAAGTCGCACGTTTTCCAATTACAATGGCAAGTTCTGTTTCCCAATCGGTCTTTTTTGAATTCCTGGGGATAATTATATCGTCATTTGGCCCAATGATGGAAGT
>JAMFRX010000207.1 GCA_026224995.1 Puia dinghuensis | reverse complement strand
TTTGGCTGGACCAATGGGGTGCTGCTGGAGCTGATCGGCAAGTATAATCTGCCGAAACAATGAGCATTCCGGCCCGACTGTAAAATGGATTGCATGGCGTTTGTTTACTGTAAAACAGATAAAAGGCACTGTAAAATGGGTATATACGGATGATTTTACTGTAAAACAGATAAAATTACTATCAGCCAAGCCGATTACCTTTGCACAAATTCTTGCATGAAAGCGATCTCTGTCTCTTTTTTCGCCCTCCTTTTCTTTTCCTGTTCCACCAATAATGTCACCGTCGACGACAGCCTTCAAAAGTATTTTGATTCGGCAGAAGTAAAAGGCGACTTCGCGCTCTTCGATAATGGGCAGGGGCGGTTTACGGTCTATAACCTTCCCCGGTTCCGCGACAGCGCCTATTCCCCCGGTGCAACCTTCGATATCGTCCAGTCGCTGATCGCTATCCAGACAGGGGTCGTTAAGGACGAAAAAAGCCTCCGCGGCTCTTTTGGGGTGGGCGATAGCGTATTCCATGGGTTGGCCTTGCGTCTCGGCAAGGATACCCTGAAAAAGTGGATCGATTCGCTTCACTATGGCAATAGGGACATGGGTGGCCCCCTGGATTCCTTTTGGGTCGACAATCATCTGAAAATCACGGCCGACGAGCAGCTGGGGCTGATAAAAAAGCTCTATTTCGGCCAGCTCCCCTTTTTCCGGCGCACCCAGCAGCTGGTACGCGACATGATGAATGTCGAGCAAAATTCGAACTACAAACTATACATTACGACTGGCCGCGGCTTCCCAGACGGGGATCACCGGACCGGCTGGGTGATGGGCTGGGTTGAGGAGAACAAACATCCTTATTTCTTTGTGCTCAACCTGGAGTCTGCCGACAGGTTCGATGAGCTGGAAGGCATTGGCATCAGCCTGGTTAAGCAGCTGTTGGCATCCCTGGGCTTTCTTGCCGGCAAAAGATGACCGGCAGGGGCCAACGAACCGGTTGGCCGCCGCCGAAACCGCCAGCACAAATTGGCGTTTTTTTTCACCCGGTTGTTCCTATCTTGCAAACCAGTGTATCGCATTCAACATATTGAATACCTGGGCGGACTGGCCGCCCTGCCCCTGCTGCTGGCAGCGCTTTGGTTCCTGCTGAGCTGGAAGAAGAAGACGATCGGCCGTATTGGCGACCCCTCGCTGGTGCAGCAGCTGATCGGCAGCTTTTCCCGCTGGCGTTTCCTGATAAAAGCCGGCCTGGCGATCCTGGCCTTCCTGGTGATCGTCCTGGGGGCCGGGAACCCGCAGAAGCCCGGAGCTATGGAGAACGTCCAGCGAAAAGGGGTGGATGTCATGTTTGTGCTGGATGTCAGCAAGAGCATGCTTGCCGGGGATGTCAAGCCCAGCAGATTGGATAAGGCCAAACAGCTGCTCCTCCTGCTGACCGAAAAGCTGGAGAACGACCGGATAGGGCTGATCCTGTTTGCGGGAAGGGCTTACCTGCAGATGCCGCTGACATCGGACCATGGGGCGGCCCGGATGTATATCCAGGATGCCAGCCCCGATGCAGTCCCCACGCAAGGCACGGTGATTGCCGACGCCTTGCGGATGGCCAATGCCGCTTTCAATAGTAAGGAAAGGAAATACAAATCTGTTTTGCTGGTATCCGACGGGGAGGACCACGATCCTGAAGCGCTCAAGACGGCCAAGCTGCTGGCGCAGGATGGCGTGATGATCAATACCGTCGGCATCGGCTCGCCCGACGGCTCTCCTATCATAGACCCCAGCACGGGGGAGAGCAAGAAGGATGAACAGGGGAATATCGTCATCTCCAAGCTCAACGAAGCCGAGCTGCAGCAGCTGTCCGATGCCACCAACGGGCAATACCTGCGGCTGGACAATGTAGACGACGCCCTTATCACGATGACGCAGCAGCTGGACAGCGCAGAGAAGAAATCCATGAAAGACGCGGAGTTCATCGATTACGTGAGCTATTTCCAATGGTTCATGGGCGCGGCTTTTTTGCTCCTGCTGATCGAATTTTTTCTCGCGGAACGCCGCCGGGAAAAGAAAACCGCCACACTGGCCCTCCCTGCGCGAGCCACGCTGGCGCTGCTGGCTGTGCTGGTGGCCGCCCTGCCGGCCGCTGCCCAAACCGGCAACGCCCAGCTCCGTCAAGGTAACCGATCGTATAAGAAGAAGCAGATCGATAAGGCCCTGCAGCAGTACCAGTCGGCGGTACAGCAGGCGCCTGCCAATCCTACGGCCAATTATAATCTGGGCAATGCCCAGTTCAGGAAGAACAGCTTCGACGAAGCCACCAGGTCGTATGATGCCACCGTGCAGCACACTCAAGACGACTCCCTTCGGGAAAAGAGCTATTACAACAAGGGAGTGGCGATGATCAAACAAAAAAAGCTGCAGGAAAGCATCGACGCATGGAAGCAGGCGCTCAAGCTGGACGCCAATGATGCCGATGCCCGGGAGAACCTGGAGAAGGCATTGATCCAGCAAAAACAGCAGCAGCAACAGCAGCAGAAGGACCAAAAGGACCAGAAGAAGGATCAAAAAGACCAAAAAGATAAGAAGGACCAGAAAAAGGACCAGGATCAGCAGCAACAACAGCAGCAGCAGCCGAAGCCCCAGCCCAGCCGGCTGAACAAGCAGCAGGTGGAACAGCTGCTGAAAGCGCTGGAACAGAAAGAGAATGACTTGCAGAATAAGATGCGGCAGAGCAAGGTCAGGACACCCAATCAGCCGGAAAAGGACTGGTGATTTGTTTGTAACTTTACCCCCATGCAATCCTATTGTAATTCGCTAACCCGGTATTCCAGGCTTAAGACTTTGGAAGTGAAGATCGGCGACCTGCTGCTGGGCAATTTTCAGCCTATCCGGATACAGACCATGACCACCACCGATACGATGGATACGCTGGCGACGGTAGAGCAGTCTATCCGCTGCATCGAGGCCGGTGCAGAGCTGGTGCGGATCACGGCGCCCAGCAAGAAAGAGGCGGAGAACCTGCTGAATATCCGAAACGAGCTGCATCGCAGAGGCTATCATACACCGCTGGTAGCGGACATCCATTTTACGCCCAATGCCGCGGAGATCGCGGCCCGCATTGTAGAGAAGGTGCGGATCAATCCCGGCAATTACATCGACAAAAAGAAGTTTGAGCTCATCGAATATACCGATGCCGAATACAACGAGGAGATCGATCGCATCCGGCAGCGATTCACGCCCCTGGTGAAGATCTGTAAGGAATATGGTACGGCGATGCGTATCGGCACGAATCATGGCTCGCTCAGCGACCGCATCATGAGCCGGTATGGAGATACCCCTATCGGCATGGTGGAATCTGCCATGGAGTTTCTGCGGGTGGCCAGGGATGAAGCCTATCATAACATCATTCTCAGCATGAAATCCAGCAATCCCCAGGTGATGGTGCAGGCGTATCGGTTGCTCGTCCGGAAGATGGACGAAGAGTTCGGGGTCTGCTATCCGCTGCATCTGGGCGTTACGGAAGCCGGGGACGGCGAGGACGGGCGGATCAAATCCGCTATCGGCATCGGCGCTTTGCTGGAGGATGGCATCGGCGATACTATAAGGGTTTCGCTGACAGAGGACCCGGAATTCGAGATCCCGGTGTGCAAGGACCTGGTAAAACGATATGGGGGGAATAGTGATTCCCCCCATATCATCCCGTCCATAGAGAAGCTGCCTTATTCGCCCTTTGAGCACCGGCGAAGGGTTACCCGTTCCCTGCGAAACATCGGCGGCAGCCATGTGCCCGTCGTCATGGCGGATTTCCTGAAGGAGAAGGCCATCGGAAGAGAAGACCTGAAGTCTATCGGCTATGCGTATGATGCCGCCAGCGACAAGTGGAATATCAGCGATGCCGCGGCCGACTATCTGTATACTGGCGGAAAGACCATCGACTTCGACCTTCCCGGCACGCTGCATCCCGTATGTGACTATGCCACCTGGCTGAAGCTCGGTAACCGGAGTGGCTATGCGCCGCTTTTTCAGCACCTGGAGTATGACGCTTATGGGGAGAGGTCTGACACCTTGAACTTCGTGGCCCTGGATGCCGCCATGGAAGATGCCGTGGATCTCGCAGAAAGATTGAAGGACGACGCTACCGTAGTCCTGTGCTGCCGGTCCTCTAACCGGTATAGCCTGCTGTCCTTGCGGCGGTTTGTCATGGAGCTGATGCTCCGCGACATTCGTCTTCCCCTGATCATAGCCGTGGAAAGCCATGATTCCGGCATCGACGAGCAGCTGATCCATTTCTCCGCGGAAGCGGGCACCTTGCTGCTCGATGGCATGGGCGACGGTGTCTGGCTTATGAATGATCCGGATAAGCTGTTGAAAGCGCGCGTCAGCGGCCGCACCTATCTTGAGACCAACAATAACCATCAGTTCCTCAACAATACCTCTTTTTCCATATTGCAGGCCACGCGGATGCGCATCTCGCGGACGGAATATATCTCCTGTCCCAGCTGCGGGCGGACCCTGTTCGACCTGCAGGAGACCACGGCCAGGATAAGGTCGGTGACGCACCATCTTAAAGGGGTAAAGATCGCGATCATGGGCTGTATCGTGAACGGCCCCGGCGAGATGGCCGACGCGGACTTCGGGTATGTAGGCAGCGGAGTTGGCAAGATAACGCTTTATAAAGGGAAGGAGATCGTGCGGCGCGGTGTGGACAGCGCTACGGCAGTGGACGAGCTGATCAGCTTGCTGAAGGAAAGCGACGCATGGATCGACCCCGTGGCCAGTTAAAAAAAACGGAAGCCGGTGAACCGCATTGACAGATTACATGCTATTCTCACCCATCTGCAGAGCAAGAGAAAGGTGACGGCCCAGGAGATGGCCGACCGCTTTAATATCAGCCTGCGGACGGTCTACCGGGATGTCAAAGCCCTGGACGAGTCCGGCGTGCCCGTCATCGGCGAAGCGGGGTCCGGCTATACTATCATGGAAGGCTATCGCCTGCCGCCCGTGATGTTCACGCAGGAAGAAGCCAGCGCCCTGCTGCTTGGGGCCAAGCTGGCCGAGCAGTTCACGGATGGGTCGATCAAAAGGCATTTTCATGCGGCTTTGTTCAAGATCAAGGCTGTTCTCCGGTCGCCGGATAAAGAATATGTCGAGAGCCTTACCGAACACATAGAGATCCTTTCCCGCTATAACCCCGACAACGATTCGCCGCAGCAATATCTTTCCCTGCTGCAGCAGGCGGTAGTCCATAAGAAAATCGTCCAGGTCCATTACCGGTCCAACCAGAAAGAAGAGGTCACGCGCCGCCGGGTAGAACCCATCGGCCTGCTCCATTATGGATCGGCCTGGCATCTTATCGGCTGGTGCCACCTGCGCAACGATTACCGGGACTTCCGACTGACGCGCATGCTGGGCGTTATCCTGGAAGACGCACATTTCAACCCCTCCACCCACCCCAGCATCCGGACATATATAGAACAGCTCCGAGCCGGAGCCGACCTGCAGGAAGCCATCGTCCTCATCGACAAACGGATCGTAAAATACCTGCAGGAGCAGAAGTATCTCAACGGGTTTGTGTCCGAAGAAGACCAGGAGGATTGCATGCGGATGAAGTTCCTGACGTCCAGCCTTTCCTATTTCGCCCGCTGGCTGCTCATGTATACAGACGCGATCCGCGTCGAGGCGCCGGAAGGGCTGAAAACGGAGCTAAGAACGCTTTCCGAAAAATCATCCCTACACCACCGTTCCTACTGACATACTGCTGTCACCAGCTGGCTGTACTTTTGCAGGTACAAACAAAAATTAACATGCTTATCCGCACGCATCCGGGGATGACTGTCCTTTTTACCACCGTTCAAGCGTCATTGAATCAGCTGCCGGCGTTTTCAGGGTCCGTAACCCGTGAGCTGTATCGTTATGTGGCAGACCTCGATCTCCTGGTCTGCGGTCCTCAGATCTGGTTTTACGCCGGGGTTGACGGCGGACCCCAGGCAGCCGGAGGCGGGCCGCCAATCAATAGCGGATCGAAGTTTACCCTCGAGGTAGCCCTTCCCGTGCAGGGAAAGATACCGACGGCCCTGCTACCCTATTTCAAACGGATACCGGCCTTCCGCTGCCTCACGGCCTGCTACGAAGGACCCAGGGAAGGCCTGGCGGAGCAGTACCGGCTCATGATACAGTACCTGGAAGATAATCAGCTGAAGATGAATGGCATTTATGCCGAATGTTTTTTGCATATCGACTTAGACGAACCAGCAAGCCAGATCACCGAAGTACGGATCGGGCTTTCTTAAAAAAACACCTTGATCATGAAAAACAGGACCTGTGCCGCCTTCCTTTTCGATGGCTTCGCTGACCACCAGCTTTCGCAGGTGATGGCCTGTCTCAACCGTACCGGCAGCTTCACGCTGGAGACCTTCAGCACCAGGGGCCGGCCAGTCACCTCTTCCTGCGGGCTTCGGGTCATGCCTCATACCAGCCTGTCCTGCATGTCCCCGGAAGATTTTGATATACTGCTGCTTCCGGGTGGTAATGAATGGGAAAAGGGCGATAACCTGGAGGTCTTTCCACTGATAACGGCCATTGCTGGCCGCGTGCCCCTGATCGCCATCGGCGAGGCCATTCTTGCGCTGGCCGACCTCGGTCTGCTGGACGATATTCCGCATACGGGCAACGATGGCGGCTATTTCGGGCGATTCTGCCCTGAATATGCCGGGGCTTCCTGGTTCCGCGCACAGCCTTGCGTAGCTGCGGGCGCCATCATCACCGTCAATGGCCCGGCGTTCACGGGGCTGGCCGCCGGATACGGTATGTTGGACCTTTTCGATACATTGCAGAAAATATACGCTAAGAACCATGAGCTTCTTGATCCGGCATGTTAAACAAAACGACCTGGACCTGGTGAACCTTTCCGATGAGAGCGCCGGCGCCGTCGTCTCCATCCTGCCCGGCACAGGGGCGACCCTGCAAGCCTTCCATGTCCGGCAGCAGGATGGCACCAGCTTCAACCTGATCGACAGCTATTCCGATGCCGCAGAGCTGAGCAGGGAGATGAGCCGGTCCTTTAAAGGGCCGAAGCTGTCGCCCTTTCCCTGCCGGATACCTAATGGGGTATACCAGCTCAACCAGCAGGAATACCGGTTCGGCCACCTTTTTTCCGACGGCAATGCCATCCACGGCCTACTCTACGACCAGCCTTTTACCATTTTGGAAGAGACGGCGAACGACAGCGCCGCAACCCTGGTGCTGGAATATATATATAACCGGAATGACCCCGGCTATCCTTTTCACTACAGCTGCCAGGTACGCTATGTCCTGCATGCCGGCAATGATCTGGAAGTGGTGACGACGGTCACCAATTTAGATAAGACCGTTATCCCGATAGCCGACGGCTGGCACCCTTATTTCCGGTTGGGTGGAAGTATAGACCAGTGGCAGCTGCAGTTCCACGCAGCCGCCATCGTGGAGTTCGACGACCGGCTGGTTCCGACCGGCCACCTGGCCCAGTATGAAGCCTTCGAGACGGCCAGGCCCCTGGGGGACCATTTCCTGGATAACTGCTTCACCCTGAAGCCTGGCATCGTAAGCGCGGCCTGCGAGCTCTACAATCCTGCCAACGGCTTAAGGGTATCGTTCTTTCCCGATACCAGCTATCCCTATCTGCAGATCTATACGCCCAAAACCCGTGACAGCATTGCGGTGGAGAATTTAAGCGGCGCCCCGGATTGCTTCAACAACAAAATGGGACTGGTGCTTCTGCAGTCCGGTCATTCACAAATATTTACCGTTCGGTACAAGGTTAGCGTCAACTAAAAAATTAACTTGCTCCCCAAATTAGCAAACAGATGAAGATCCTGAAGTTTATCCTACCCGCAGCCCTCGCCTTTTGCTTCTCCGGGTGCCTGGACATCAACGAAAACGTGGACATAAGGAAGGACGGCAGTGGTCAGCTGACCATGGATGTAGACCTGAGCCAGATGGTGGATATGCTGCAGACCTATATGGGCAAGGACGAGCTGGCGAAAAAGGGGATGCAGAAGATGGATACGACCATCCTGCTTTCGTCTATCGTAGACACTTCCAGCGGCTTGAGCGAAGATAAAAAAGCCATCCTCCGCCCGGGCCGGGTGCATATAAAGCTGGACATGGACGCCAAGGTCTTCACGGTACACAGCATGTTCCCCTTCACGAGCCTCGAAAACCTGCAGAAGCTTTACGCTCTCAAGAACGATGGCTCTTTGGGGAATGCGAAGCTCCTCGGCTCCCTGGGCGGCGATGCCGGGGGCGGCCCCAGCCCCGGAGATTTCGACCAGTTCAACAGCATCTTTGATTTCACCTGCAAGGATGGGCTGCTGTCCAAAAAGCTCAACAAGGAGAAATTCGATGCCCTTAAGAACGACCCGCAGCTGGCGCAGATGAAGCAGGCTTCGCAGATGGGCATGGAAATCAACTATACTACGTCCCTTTCTCTCACCAGGCCCGTGAAAAAGGTCGAGAATCCATTGGCCAAGCTTTCAGACGACAAAAAGACCGTGACCATAAAATTCAACCTCATCGACGTGCTCGAACATCCGGAACAGTTCGAATACACAATAAGTTATTGATTATTTTATTGCTACTTGATCCTTTTGAGGCAGGATAATTGCTTTGTTAACC
This sequence comes from Puia dinghuensis, assembly GCA_026224995.1. Classification (GTDB taxonomy): domain Bacteria; phylum Bacteroidota; class Bacteroidia; order Chitinophagales; family Chitinophagaceae; genus Puia; species Puia dinghuensis_A. The sequence goes on along the minus strand of JAMFRX010000207.1, from coordinate 1,664 downwards.
ATCAAAAAGCAGTCGTTTATGCTTCCTCCTTACCCCCAGTATGGGTTTTTCAGGTTTATCCGGCGTCACATTTCCGGTACCGGCTCCGGCCCGATCGTAGACGCCCCCTGTGGCGAAGGGCAAATCGCTAATTGGGTCGCTTCGGCTTTCCCTTCGAGAAAAGTGCTGGGGGTAGATATCGATCAGCAATGCATCGAGCATGCCCACTCCACCTTCCCGCGGGACAATCTTACTTTTCAGGAGGCAGATATCCACAGTTTTCTGGATACCGCCGGCCCGATCGACCAATTCCTGCTCGTCAATTCGATCTTCCTGTTGCCTGAGCCGCAGCGGGTAATAACGGCTATCTACGGGAAGCTGCTGGCCGGTGGGAGCCTGGCCGTCATCATTCCAAACGAGGAATCCACCAATTTCAAGAATTTCCAGGAGCTCAATCCCCGCACCAATACGCTTGTGCTCGGGAAGAAGGACGCAGCGAAATTCTTCTCGGAAGCCGGCTTTCAGGTGGAAGTGGTTAAGGGGGTTTGCTATACGACCATCTACGGCAACCGGTTGCTGCCCCGGCTTGGAAGGCTCAAGGGGGTTTATATCTACGCCGGAGATTTTATCAACCGGCTGTTTGGAAAAAAGGCATCTTATTGGGGCTTTTTGCTGAAGAAGGCCAAGGGCTAGGCTATTTGGATATGCGGAGGATTTGAGTATTTTTAGTGCCTAAACGAACCGTATGCGATCCAAATCCTGCTGTCTTGTCCTGCCGGCCCTGCTTGTCATCTCCTGCCATCTTAATCAACCTGCAACTGTATCGACCGCTGTCGCCGAAAAAGTAGCTTCCCTGGAACAGGGGAGGTATACAGGCCACTTCAACAAAGGGTTCATGACCCTGGTGATCAATTATATTTCCGGTAACGTCGCTTCTGGCTATGATATCCACAAGGGCCTTCGCCGCAATCTCAACGGCCAGGTAGATCAGCAGGGCAGTGTCCTGACCTTTGTCTTGAAGGAGCCGGGCGGTAATCCCTACGACGGAACTTTTTATTTTTCATTGGATTCCACCAGCGGGAAGATCATCGGGAAATGGGTGCCAGCCGACAGCACGAAGGCGCATACGAGCCTGCTGGAGCTGGCCAGGGCGGATGGGAGCGCGCAGAAGACCGACGAGTGGGACGCCGAATGGGAGGGCAATCTAGGTGCGCTTACATTTCACGACGACGGAACCTGCGTCCTTGAGTATTATCCCGGTGGTGGTGACGCCCAGCTTAAAACGGTCCGAGGTAACTACGAACAAAACATCGATACGTTCCAGATAGAATGGCAGAACAATAAGCATACGCCGTCCCCGCACATGCGGCTGGTGAAAAAACCGCTGCTGCCGGAGGGCGTTGATTCGACCAACGCACAACCACACCTGGTGGGCAGCGGCGAGGTAGAGTTTCACCATAATATGGCCGGCTAATCATGAGAAAGCGTGTACTACTGGTGTTGCTGCTCCTGGCCCTGGCGTTTTTCTCCTTCCTGATGATCAGGCTGACGCTCCCTTACAGTGCTATGCGCCCCGGGGTTTCCTTCCTGCGTTACAAGCAAACGATCTACCATCTCCGGTATTGGCGGCTCAGCTTTTATACGCATGTGTTTACCAGCTGCCTGGTGCTGATCGCGGGATTTAC
>JAMFRX010000206.1 GCA_026224995.1 Puia dinghuensis | reverse complement strand
GGGCGAAAAGGCCCGGGTGCTGTCCATTTTTTTCAAAAAAGAATTTGCAGCGGCCGTCTTTAATGATATGCTTGCCGACCAGGGAGCGATGATAGCCGACCCCTTTACCAATGAAAAAGGAGCGCCTGAATTTTTTCAGACGCTCAATTATATAGACCCTCAATTACAAGCTCAGCTTTCGGGTCTTGTCTCCTCCTTCCAGGATCAAGGCTTTCAGCAGGATGCGATGGATGAACGCCTGGTTTTCCTCTTGCGGCATCTGGTTCTGACGCAGCAGTCGGAACTGATCCGAAAAACCAGGGTCCATGCCATTAAACCCGCCACTAAATCGGAAATTTTTAAGCGTTTATGCGCGGCCAAAGATATTTTGCATTCCAACTACAGGGACAAGATCGATCTGGATACGCTAAGTCATATGACCTGCCTGTCCGTACCTCAGCTCATCAGGCAATTCAAAGCCGTCTTCCATGACACTCCCCATAGATACCTCACCAGGGTCAGGCTCCGGCAGGCGGCTGAGCTGTTAAAGCACAAGGACATGCCAGTACACGAAATAGCCTGGCAGTGCGGATTCGAGAATGCGAGTGCCTTCTCACGCGCCTTTAAGGCCGAATATGCAAAAGCCCCGCAACAAGTGCGGGGCCTTCGTTGATTTGCAAATATCAAGCTTTTTCAAACCGCCCGAGGTTCATCACATGGCCCATGCCGCTACGAAGTCATGAACAAACTTCTCTTTAGCATCCTCGCACGCATATACCTCCACCAGCGCTCGGAGCTCCGCATTGGAGCCAAAGGCGAGATCGGCACGCGTGGCCGTCCACTTGACCGCCCCGGTGATCCTGTCCCGTCCTTCGAAGAAGTCACCGGCTTCCGATGTCGAAGTCCATTTGGTGCCCATATCCAGCAGATTGACAAAAAAGTCGTTGGTGAGCGTTTCCGGCCGGTGCGTGAATACCCCATGCTGCGAATGGTCATAGTTGGTGTTTAGCGTCCGCATGCCCCCCACCAGCACCGTCATCTCAGGTGCGGTCAGCGTCAGCAGCTGTGCTTTGTCAACAAGGAACACGTCTGCCTTTGCCGCATACCGCGCCTGCGCGTAATTGCGGAAGCCATCTGCAGCCGGCTCCAGCGCCCCGAACGATTCTACGTCGGTCTGCTCCTGCGACGCGTCGGCGCGGCCAGGGGTAAAAGGCACGGTAATCGTGTAGCCGCCCTTCTTTGCCGCCTCTTCGATGCCTGCGGACCCGGCCAGTACGATCAGGTCAGCCAGTGAAACCGACTTGCCGCCATTCTGGCTATCGTTAAATGTCTTCTGGATGCCTTCGAGCGCCGCGAGTACATTGGACAGCTGCGCCGGATCATTTACTGCCCAGTCCTTCTGAGGCGCCAGCCTGATACGGGCGCCATTGGCGCCGCCACGCCTGTCGGAATCACGATAGGTCGATGCCGAAGCCCAGGCGGTGGTGACGAGCTGCGAAACAGTCAGCCCGGCTTTCAACAGCTGGCTCTTCAAGCCCGCGATGTCCTGGTCATTGATCAGCGGCTGCTCAACGGCCGGAACGGGATCCTGCCAGATCAACACCTCGGCAGGTACTTCAGATCCAAGGTAACGTACACGCGGACCCATGTCACGATGCGTCAGCTTGAACCATGCGCGGGCGAAAGCATCTGCAAACTGATCCGGATCCTCAAGAAAGCGGCGGCTGATGGCCTCGTAGGCAGGGTCGACCCTCAGAGCCAGGTCGGTCGTCAGCATGGTCGGCGTGTGTCGAAGCTTCGGGTCGTGTGCATCGGGTATCATATCGGCGCCGCCGCCATCTTTGGGGATCCATTGGAAAGCGCCCGCAGGGCTTTTGGTCAGCTCCCATTCAAAACCAAATAGGTTCTCAAAGAAATTATTGCTCCATTTTGTCGGTGTCTTGGTCCATATCCCCTCCAGCCCGCTGGTGATGGTATGACCTGCATTACCGCTGCCCCAGGAATTGTTCCAGCCTAGTCCCTGCTCTTCGATAGAAGCTGCTGCCGGCTCCTTGCCCACATATTTACCTGCGTCGGAAGCGCCATGCGTTTTTCCAAAGCTATGTCCGCCGGCGATCAGCGCCACAGTCTCTTCGTCGTTCATAGCCATCCGGCCAAAGGTCTCGCGGATGTCTCTGGCAGAGGCTAGCGGATCGGGTTTCCCATCAGGGCCCTCAGGGTTCACGTAGATCAACCCCATCTGCACGGCCGCAAGTGGATTTTCCAGCTCGCGGTCGCCTTCATATCGTTTGTTGCCGAGCCACTCCGTTTCCGCGCCCCAGTAGGTTTCTTCACTGGCTTCCCATACATCCTGGCGTCCGCCACCGAAACCGAATGTCTTGAATCCCATGGATTCGAGTGCGCAATTCCCGGCAAGCACGATCAGATCGGCCCAGGAAAGCTTTTTCCCATACTTCTGTTTCACCGGCCAAAGTAACCGGCGCGCCTTGTCCAGATTGGCATTGTCAGGCCAGCTGTTCAGCGGAGCAAAACGCTGCATCCCCCTGCCCGCACCGCCGCGTCCATCCGCAATGCGGTAAGTGCCTGCGGCGTGCCACGACATCCGGATCATAAACGGTCCATAGTGACCAAAATCGGCAGGCCACCAGGGCTGCGAGGTGGTCAGCACATTGATAATGTCTTTTTTGACTTCATTCAGGTCCAGCTTCTTGAACTCTTCTGCATAATCGAAGCCTTTGTCCATCGGATCCGATAACGAAGAGTTCTGTCTCAGGATATTCACATTTAGCTGATTCGGCCACCAGTCGCGGTTTCTCGTCCCACCACCTGCTACCTGTTTCAGCTGTCCCCCGATAAATGGGCACTTGCCCTCGGCACCCGGATGGTGCACTTCCGCATAATGAAGCGTGTTATTTTCCATGATGGTGCAAATTTTATTTTATGTGTTTCACCAAATATATCGAAGTTTTGGTAATCGATTTTATAGATAGTATTGATCAAGTGATCGATAAAATCGATTTAAGGCGTTTTCAAGTTATTGGCTTATATTATTATATGAAAATAATCCGGATCGGCATTCTTCTATTGATGACAGGCAGGGTGCTTGCGCAGCAGCCGGTGTTCCAGGGCGACCTCAAAGAGCTTTTCAAGGGCCCGGATGGCCCATCGCAATACGACACCTGGCGGGAAACAATGTTGCAGTGGCGCGCGAAACAAAAAGAGGCATTGGCCTACCATGACTCCGGCTATCACCGGCCGCAATTACGCTGGGAAAAGAGCAATTTTATCTATGCCCAGGTGATGGCCGAAGACCGGTATTTATTCGACCCGGTGAAAAGGGTATACACCGTAGACCGTTATCTCCATGATCTCCGCCAAAGATATGGTGGCCTGGACGCCGTTCTGATCTGGCCGACCTATCCCAATATCGGCGTGGATGACCGGAACCAATTCGACCTTGTAGCCGATATGCCCGGCGGCCTGGCCGGCGTAAGGCAGCTGGTAGCTGACTTTAAGCGGCGTGGCGTCAGGGTATTCTTTCCGATCATGATCTGGGACAAAGGCACCCGGGACCAGGGCCTGTCCATACCCGTAGCCATTGTAAGAGAGATGAAAGCCATCGGAGCCGATGGCCTCAATGGAGATACGATGTTCGGTGTCACGGAAGACTTTCTGGCGGCCACCGACAGCCTGCACTATCCCTTGGTCTTGCAACCGGAGCTCAATTTCAAAGACCTGAAGATGGTGGAATGGAACCAGATGAGCTGGGGCTACTTCTGGGACTATGCCTATCGCCCTGGCGTCAGCGTCCCAAAATGGCTCGAGTCGGGGCACCAGGTGCAGGTAACGAACCGCTGGATGACCGATAAGACCAACGACCTGCAATACGCTTTCTTCAATGGGATCGGCTACAATGCCTGGGAAAATATCTGGGGCATCTGGAACCAGATACCCCAGCGATATGCCGAAACCATCCGCCGGATGGCTGCTATCTACAGACGTTTCCCTGATGTCTGGACCAGCATCCACTGGCAGCCCTATATTCCTGTGCTGCAGAAGGGCGTTTTCGCCACCGAATTTCCCGGGAAAGACCTGCGGGTATATACCTTCATCAACAGGGACAGCGTAGATCGCGTAGGAAGCCAGCTTCAGCTTCCCTATGAACAGGGGATGGAATACTTCGATCTTTGGAACGGTAAGAAGCTCATTCCGCACCGCCTGCCGGATCAGGTCGTCCTGGATTTCCCGTTAGAAGCGCTGGGCTTCGGCGCCATCCTCGTTACCCGTCCCGGGATTGCAGATAGCTCTTTCTACCACTTTTTAGCAACGGTCCGCAGCCAGGCGGCTACACCCCTAAGCAAGATGTCCACCACTTGGCATCCCTTACCGCAGCAGCTGGTGCCTGTTGCCAGGACCTCCCCGCTATCGGATACTTCGGGAATGATCCTAATCCC
>JAMFRX010000205.1 GCA_026224995.1 Puia dinghuensis | reverse complement strand
TCCCGGAAAACCAAAAAAGCCAGCAAAATGCCATAGATCGGCTCCAGGTTATAGCTGAGATTGACCGTAAAGGCGCTGATCTTCTGCAAGGCGCTCATAGAAAGATTGAAAGCCAATACCGTACAGACCAGGCTCAGCACCAGCAGCCAGCCCCAGTCCCCCGGCCCCGGTAACAGATGATCGGAGGGAACGAAATAAAGATAGACCGGCAGCAGCCCGCTCAGGAACAGAAATCCCCCGCTCAGCTCATATAAGGTCACCGTCTCCGGCGGGATCCTCCGCAGCAGCCGTTTGTTCAGCACCGGGAAAAGACTGCCCAGCAACGCAGAGATCAGTCCGATCACAATACCGGTCTTATAATGCGGATCTACCTGGAAGATCAGGAAGATGCCTGCGATCACCAGCAAGCTCAGCATGAGCTCCACCACATCTATCCGATGCCGCATGACCAGCGGCTCGATCAGCGCGGTAAAGAACCCGATCGCGGAAAAACAAAGCAGCCCTACGGAGACATTGGAGTATTTGATGCTGGCATAGAAAGCTACCCAGTGCAGCGCCGCGATCCCGCCGATGCCAAAGATGCGCCACAGGTCGCGACGGGCGATGCCGACAGACTGCTTACGCAACAAAGCCAGCAGCCACAGCGAAGGCGCCGTGAGCAGCAAACGATACCAGACCAGTAAACCTGCATTCAGGGAGATCAGCTTACCGAGAACACCGGTAAGACCCGCGAGAAGGACAGCAATGTGCAGCTGGATAAATGCTTTTTTCATTTAGCTGGGCAAAGGAATTTGCCTTGTATTCTTATTTAGATTCCGCGATAGCCTTCTTCGAAAAAGAGTCCATAGCCACCACATCATTTTTTACCCGGTTGCGATAATTCTTGAACAGCGAGTGCCAGCGTAGGTTCAGCACCCCCAGGATGCCCTCTTTTACGATACCCTTGTTCATTTTGCTGACACCGAACTTCCGGTCCTCGAAGATGATGGGTACTTCCTTTATCTTGAAGCCCAGCTTCCAGGCGGCAAATTTCATTTCGATCTGGAAGGCATAACCGACGAATTTTATCTGATCGAGGTTTATCGTTTCCAGCACCTCTTTCTTATAGCATACGAATCCGGCAGTGGGATCCTGCACTGGCATCCAGGTGATCAGCCGGGTATAAAGCGAACCCCCACGCGAGAGCAGCACCCTGTCCCGGGGCCAGTTCACATTGCCGCCGCCTTTGACATAACGGGAGCCGACAGCTACATCCCCACCCTGCCGCTTGCAGGCTTCGTAAAGCCGGTCCAGGTCTTTGGGATTGTGGCTGAAATCCGCATCCATCTCGAAGATGAACTGGTAATTGTTCTGGACAGCCCATTTAAAGCCGTGGATATACGCCGTACCAAGCCCGAGCTTTCCTTGACGCTCTTCCAGGAAAAGCTGACCGGCGTATTTCTGCTGCAGCTGCCGCACGATCGCAGCCGTGCCGTCGGGGGAGCTATCGTCAATCACCAGTACATGGAAACCCTGTCTCAGTTGAAAGATGGCTTCCAGGATAGTGATGATATTTTCCTTTTCGTTGTAAGTCGGTATGATGACAATCTTTTCCAACTGCCTGATTATAGTTAAGATACAAAGTTACGACTTTTCCGAACCCGGCTCCCCGGCCGTTTACATTTTTTACCCCGTCACCCCTTTTTTAACATTGTTCTGTTAAAAATTTCCGTCAGCTTCTGCTTGGTGTGAAGCGGGAAGTCGCCCTTCATCATCCAATCGTAATATTGCGGTTCCGCTTTGAGGATGTCGGCTACCGCCCGCCCCTTATGTTTGCCGAAGTTAAAGACTTCCACGCCGTTCTCCAACACAAACCGCCGGGCATAATCCACAACCTGCTCTTCGCCTATGCATTTAAGGATAGTATCTATATTCGTGCCCAGCTGTGGATACTTTCCAACTTGCGCGACCAGTACTTCCCAGGTAGCCGAAGCATCAGCCTCCGCCCCATGGGCGCCCTCCAGCTCCTTATTGCAATAGAACCGGTATGCGGCGCTTAAAGTCCGCTGCTCCATCATATGAAAGATCTTTTGCACGTCCAGCAGCTTGCGCCCCTTGCCTTCGAATTCCATCCCTATGCGCAAAAACTCCTCCGCCAGCATGGGGATATCGAATCTGTTGGAATTATAACCCGCCAGGTCACAATTTTCCAGGAATTGCTTGAGTTCATTGGCTACCTGCCGGAAAGTAGGAGCGTCTTTCAGCATTTCATTGGTGATGCCGTGGATATCGATGGACTGCTGCGAGATCGGCATTTCGGGATTGATGAGCTTACGCTTCACCAGCTTCTTGCCGTCCGGCATGATCTTCACGATGGCAATTTCTACGACGCGGTCCGAGCCCAGACTGACCCCGGTCGTTTCAAGGTCAATGACCGCTAAAGGGCGTATAAGTTGTAACATGCTATGATATTAAAATCTTTCCTACTGTGTAACCCATTTGGCAAGGGAAACAATGTCCAGTCCATCGTAATTTCCCGAGCTCATTAAAAGCAAATTAGCATTTTTGTAAGATTGTTCCATCAGCCATTTCAGTAATTCTTCCTTTTCCTGGATGACCACCAGTCCCGCTTTCCCAAATCCTGCTATCACCTTTTCTTCCGGCAACGGCGGCAGCCGCTTCAGCTCCAGCGCATGCCGGGAGTAGAAGACGACCGCAATATCGGCCGGATCCAATGCGCCGGCATATTCGGTCAGGAACTGTTCGTTCAGGCTGCTGTAGGTATGCAGCTCCAGCACGGCGATCAGCTTCCTTTCCGGGAACTGCATCTTGACGGCTTGTATCGTCGCCTTCACCTTGCTTGGCGCATGGGCAAAATCCCGGTAGATATTGACAGCAGGGCTCTTCCCTACCAGCTCCAGCCGTTTGGCCGCGCCGGTGAATCCGGCCATTCCTGCCAGGAAACCCGCAGCATCCATTCCTAACTCTTTGGCAACCAGGTAAGCGGCATGCATGTTCAGTAGATTGTGGTCCCCAAAGACCTTGAGCGCGCCGGTCTGGCCCTCCAGCGTAACAACTGTTATACCGTTTTCTATCCGGTGGGCAGGAATACCATACCCAATTTTGCGTATAGCCGCTGGGTGCTCGTCCACCAGCTTCCTCAGCACGACATCTGTCTCATTATAGATCAGGACACCCTCCGGCTCTATCTTGTCCAAAAAGATGCGGAACTGCTCCAGGTAATTGTCGAAGGTCGGGAAGACATTTATATGATCCCAGGCAATGCCGGTGATGACGGCAATATGGGGGAAAAGAAAATGGAATTTGGGCCTTTTCTCCAGCGCGCTGGCGGGGTATTCGTCGCCTTCACAAACGATCAATGGCGCACGGGTGATGTTCACCGATTGGTCAAAACCATCCAGCCTCGCGCCTACCAAATAGTCGAAGTCCCGGCCCGAATGCCTGAGCACGGTCATGATCATCGCCGTGGTCGTCGTCTTGCCATGGCTTCCGCCTACGACCACCCGCGTCTTGTCCCGGCTTTCCTGGTAGATATATTCCGGAAAGCTATAGATGGGTAGCGCCAGCTCCCTGGCCCGCTGCAGCTCCGGGTTGTCCGCTTTGGCATGCATCCCGAGGATCACCGCATCCAGGTTCGCATGGATGCTGGCCGGCTGCCAGCCGAACTCGGCCGGCAGAAGCCCTTCCTGCAACAAATTGGTGCGGGCCGGCTCGAAGATCTCATCGTCGCTGCCCGTGACAGTATAGCCCTTTCGCTTAAGGGCGATAGCCAGTTGGTGCATCACGCTGCCGCCAATGGCGATAAAATGAACGTTCATCCCTTAAATGTATTTATGATCAATTGATTACCCAAAACTTTCTGTTTATGGGCCCAGGGGGCTTGCGAATGTCAGATATTTGTCTTTACTTTGTATCAGTTCAGCGATTATTCTTTCTCTATCCTTCGAAACTCCCCCTCCCAATCTCTTATTACCCCCTGTTCGCACTAGTTCCATTTTTCCGTATCCCTCCTACGAATTACCTGGTCCCAATTTCCTCATTTCATCACCAGGCAATTTATCGTTTCAATTTTAAATACCACAAAATGAGAAAGACAATTGTTATTTTAGTTATCGCTATGGCTGTTGCTACCGCTTTTACTTCCTGTGCTTCTTCCCGTGGCGGTTGTGCCATGAGCCAGGGTTATGTAGGATATGGTCATGCAATGAATCGCTAGAACTGCGATTACCCCTCCTTACCGAAAAAATCTTTGTCAGGTTATCGTAAAAACGATAACCTTTTTGCTTTGGGGTTGTTATAACCCGAAACAGCGTTACACCCATGAATTGGATCGCCTTACAAACAGCGGAACAGTTGGAAGAGATCAAGGAAAGATCTTCCGCCCGCCCGCAACTCATTTTCAAGCATAGCACCCGTTGCTCCACCAGCGCCGTGGTCAAAGGCCGGCTGGAGCGCGCTAAAGAACCCGAAGCAATCGACTTCTATTACCTGGATCTTATCAGCTACCGTCCGGTATCCAATAAAGTCGCCGACCTGTTCCAGGTAGGCCACGAGTCCCCCCAGGTCCTGCTCATCCGCAATGGCGAATGCGTCTACGACGAAAGCCACATGGGCATCACGATGGACGACATTGTCGATGCCACCTTTTAACGCCGCAATTCCCTAAAAAAGCTATCTTCCCGGTCCAAACAGCTGCCCATGGCCAGTTTCTTTCAATTGGACCGCCACCGGACCACCTTTTCCACGGAGATCATCGCCGGTATCTCCTCCTTTCTTGCTACCTCCTATATTATTGTAGTCAACCCAGCCATCCTGAGCCAAACGGGCATGCCCTT
>JAMFRX010000204.1 GCA_026224995.1 Puia dinghuensis | reverse complement strand
TGTCGTAGCGGAATCGGCTAAGGTCATCCAGCCGGCGAAATTCTATGTTCATTACGAGATGCAATGGATCGGCGATTTCAATCCCAAAATGGTGAATGTTGCCAAAACGCTGGGTGATACCTATGTCAGCCGCAAGCTGACTACTTACCGGTACCTGTTCGATCGCGGCAAGGAATTCAAACGGCATCCTATGCTGGCGCAGTAAGGGGTAATCCATCTATACTGGACAAATTTTAAGAGCCCGGCTGGACTTTGATCTCGCACTGTTATATGATGTCCCTACAAGAACATTGAATCAAGCCTTGAAAAGGAATATTGAGCGGTTTCCACCAGATTTCATGTTTCAATTGACCAGAGAGGAATACAATTCTTTAAGATCACAAATTGTGATCTTAAAGAGGCATGGCAATCACAGCAAATACAACCCTTATGCCTTTACGGAACATGGCGTTACCATGCTGGCGAGCATTTTAAAGAGCGGAAAGGCGGTACAAATGAACATCGCCATAGTCCGCGCCTTTATCGCATTGCGGCAATACGCCCTATCCTACAAGGAACTGGCGGATGAAATTCAGGATATAAGGCAAACGGTTGGTAATCATAGCGAACAGCTGAGCAAGATCTATACTGCGATCGAAGCGCTTTTGGCCGAAAAGGAAAACCAAAAAAGCTGGGCAGATAGAGAGCCCATTGGTTTCAAATAGGCGATATTTCTAAGGTCACAATTTGTGACCTTAGAAACTGGGTTCGACGTTAACCCTCGCCACTTCCACCGCATCCTCCTCCACCCCAATCCGCGGAGCCAGCAGCTTATACAACACCGGCGTCACGACGCGGGTAAGCAGCGTCGAGCTGAGCAAGCCGCCGATGATGACCAGGGCAAGTGGTGAATACAGGGGGTTGCGTTCGGCCACGAGCGGGATAAGCCCGCCGATGGCAGTCAGGGTCGTGAGGATAATGGGGACGAAGCGGGTCTCGCCTGCCTCCTGGATAGCTTCGTCGAGGCCCATTCCTTTCCGCCGGAGCTGATCGGTATAATCCACCAGCAGGATCGAGTTCTTGACCTCGATGCCGATGAGGGCGATGATGCCGATGACGGCTACGAAAGAGAAGGTATTCCCTGTGACTAACAGGATGAGGACCGCGCCGATGATGCCCAGCGGGACGACGGACAGGACGATGAGCGTGCCGCGAAAGGTCTTGAACTCCAGGATGAGAATGCCGAGAATACCAAAAATGGTAATCAAAATAATGGGGCCCAGGCCGCCGAAGCTTTGCTGTTTGCTTTCCACCTCGCCGGCGGCCATAGAGGTGGCGCCTTTGGGAAAGCTCATCTTGTCGAGCTGCTGCAGGACGCCTGCGGTGAGGCGCGTCGTATTGTACCCATTGCGAACGAAGGCGGTGACGGTGGTATACCGGTCCTTATCGTAGTGGTGGATGCTCGTTGGGGAGCTCTGGAACTGGATGCTGGCTACCTCGCTGAGCGGGACCGAAGTTCCGGTATAGGAGTTAACGTATACCTTGTTCAAAGCATCCAGGGTCTGGTGCTGCCCGCGGGGCAGGCAGACGTTGATATTATAGTCGTTGTCTTTGTCGTCGTCCTTCCGGAATTTGCCGACGTCGAGCCCGGCGATGGCTAGGCGGACGGTACGGTCGATCTCGCCCGTAGGGACGCCGAGGATGCCGGCCTTTTCTTTATTAACGCTAACTTTTACATCTGTTTTTAGGGTGGTAAGGTCATTGTTGACGTAGATGGTACCCGGGGTGGTTTTCAGCAGGTCTTCTACGCGGAAGGCGAGGCTGCGCAGGGTATCCAGGTTTTCGGAGAAGAGGCGGATCGCGACGGGCGCCTCTATCGGCGGGCCCTGCTCGAAATCCTTGACTTCGATCTTCGCGCCGGGGTAGTCCTTGAACCGTTGCCGCAGGGAGTCGATGAGCTGTCTCTTGCGGAACGGCTCCGTCTCGTTGAGCTGGATGAAGATCTGCGCGTAGTTGCTGACTTCGTTCTGCGGGATCACATTGTAGTAGATCCGAGGGTTGCCACGGCCTACGTTCGTAGCGTAGTTCTTGAGGTCGGGTAGATGGTCTATGCGTTTCTCTACCCACCGGGCCACAGAGTCCGTAGCGGTCAGGCTGTTGCCCAGCGGGGTCTGGATATTGATGAGGAACATCGGCTTTTCCGAAGCGGGGAATACACTGAAGCCTACGCGGGGTATCAGCAGGAGGCAGCCCGCGAAGATGCCCAGGGCCACCAGAAGGGTTAGCACCGGCCGGTGGATAGCGCCATGGAGGAGCCGGCGATAGGAGCCGTTGATCAGACGGTGGAGACCGCGAAGGAAGAGATTGCCTTCCGGATGTTCGTGGGGGCTGAGGATACGGCTGGACAGAAAGGGCACGATCGTCAGGGATACGAACAGAGAGGCGAGTACGGTGGTGACGACGGCCGCGGGGAGGCTGCGGATGAAGTCGCCGGCGGCCTCGGGAAGGAACATCAGCGGCAGGAAGGCGAAGATCAGGGTAGCGGTGCAGCCGATCACGGCCGGGCCGATCTGCCGGGTAGCGGCTACGGCCGCCTCCTTTCGCGAATATCCCAGCCGGAGATATCGTTCTATGTTCTCCACTACGACGATGCTGTCGTCAACGAGGAGGCCAAGCGCTACGACCATACCCACGATGCTGAGCTGGTTGATCGTAAAATGAAAGAGGTTGAGCAGGAACAAGCCGATGAGCAGCGACAAAGGGATGGAGATCATGACCACCACGGAAGCCCGGGGTCCGAGTGGCAGCAGGGTAAGGAGGACGAGGAAAATGGCGATGCCGAAATCCCTGGTAAAATGGGCGAGCCGGGTACGCACGCTCTCCGCATTGTTGAAGCTCTTTTCGTAGGCGATATTTGGTGGAAGGTCTGATTTAAACTTATCGAGCACCTGGTCCATTTCATTCTCGACGGCGAAGATATTGGTTCCGGACTTGCGGCTGGCCGTGACGAAGACGGCCCGCCGGCCATTGAGGCGGCCGATATAGCTCTGTTCTTCATAGTTGAGCTCTACATCGGCGATATCTCTTATATAGATGATCTTGCCGCCTACGCTGCTGACGATGGTATTCTTTATCTCATCGACGCTTTTGTAGTCGCCGCTGGTCTTGACGTTGAATTTTCGGGAGCCCATGTCTATGCTGCCGCCGGGAATATTGACGTTCTCGCCCTGGATGGCCTGCAGGACGCTATTCAGCGGTATCTTGTTCTGCGCCAGCTTTTCAAGGTTCAGAGAGACGCGGACCTGCTGTTGCGGAAAGGCCCAGTTATCGACATTCTTGAGGGTCTTGATCTTTTCCAGCCTGTCCTTTAGTTTCCTGCTCCACTCCTGCATGTCCTTATAGGGGACGGTTTCGCTGAGGAGAGCTACCTGCAGGATGTTCACATCGGAGGGCCGAAAGCGCTGGATATCGATGCTTAGGATATCTTTCGGCAGGTCGGCGCGAACGGCATTGAGCTCGCGGATGACGTCCTGGTACTTCTTGTCCGGCGCCGTTTCGTAATTGAACTCGATCTGCACGACGGCCAGGCCGTCGTCGATGGTAGAGCGGATGCGCTTGACATCATCCATCTCGTTGAATCTTTTTTCTATGGGATTGACGACCAGTTCCTCCATGTCCTTAGGGCTGGTGCCGGGATAGATGATGATAGCGGAAAAGGACGGAGCTTCCGTATCCGGGTCCTCGCCCCGGGGCATGTTCAGCAGGGCGCTTATCCCGAGGGTGGCTAGCATCACGAATACGATGAGCGTGAACTGGTAGTTGCGAACCGAGAATTGGGTGATGTTCATAGCAATGATTTATATAATCGATTATTGGGTGTCGGTAACCAGCTTTACGACGGATCGTTCTGTCAGATATCCTACCCCGTCTGTGATGACCTGCCGGACGTTCTCCAGGCCGCTGTTGATGGCGATGAGGTCCCCTTGTAAAAAGGCGATGTGGACGGGAAGCTTCTTTACGGTCTTCCCGTCGTCGTTGAGCGTATACACGAAGCCGGTGGACCCTTCCCCTTCCGTCAGGGCGGAGGCGGGGATGAAGGCATAGGACCGGGCGGCCGGCGGCTGCAGCTGCAGGGTGCAGAAGAGGCCGGGGGCCAGCTTGTGGCCGGCGGCCAGGACGGAGACTTCCACGGCATACAATCCGCCGTTGGGATCGGCGCCCTCGGCCAATTTGGTCACCACCCCGGTAAAGTGTTGGTCGGGGTAGGCGTCGATCAAAATATTAGACTTGTCCCCTCTGCGGAGAACGGCCCAGTCCCTATCGGAGACGCCAAAGCGAAGTACCCAGTCGGCGCCCCCTGCCCCATTGAACACCAGGACGGCCGACCCGGCGGTGGCATATTCCCCTTCGTTCATGATCTTCTGCAGGATAGTGCCGTCACCGGCGGCCCGGATCTGTGCATACTGGCGGTTGAAACGGGCGATGCGTAAGGCTTCGGTAGCCACGGTGAGCTGGGTCTGCGTATTCTGAACCTGTTCCAGCGAAGCCACCGTATCGCGATAGAGGTTCTTGATACGGCTCTCGTCCCGTTGGGATTTTTCGACGTTCTGCGAAGCCTGTTGCACTTGAGCGTCGGTCTCCGTGAGGTCCAGGGTGGCGAGCACCTGTCCGGCCTTCACATGATCTCCCTCCTTCACATATATCCGGCTGATGATGCCGCCGACCTTAAAGGAGAGGTGGGCTTCGGAGTTGGAGGCGATGAGGCCAGAATATTGCAGCGTACGGCCCTGGTTGGCGAATACCACCGGCTGCACTTTTACCGGGATCGATTCTTCGGCCGGTGGCGTGACGGCGGCCTGGTTCTCCCCGCACCGGACCAGGCTGAAGGCGATCAGCGCTACAAGGGGGAAGCGGAGGGTGTTCAGCAGTTGAGTGTTCATATCGTTATTATTTGGAGGTGAATGCGTATGATGCAGTGGTGCGTTCGAGATCGGCGGCCCTGAGCAGCACGGCCAGCCGGCCGAGCGAATAGTGGATCTCGGCATTGGTGAGCTGGGTACGGGCGTCAATGAGCTCAACCTGGAGGGCCTGCCCTTCGTCGAACCTTCTCTCGGTCAGCCGGTAGGCTTCGCGGGCGCTGCTCGTCTCGTCGGCCAGGGCGGCAAGGGCCTCCAGGGCCGAGTTGTAGTTGTTGACGATCGTCTGCTGCTCGAGCGTCAGCTGCTGCGTAAGCTCGCGGTACTCGTCGTTGACGGCGTCGATGTCGATACGGGCCTGCTGGATCTTGTATTTGTTGTCGCCCGCCTTAAAGAGGGGCCAGACGAGATTTATCCCGGCCAGCTGATAGAACTGCGATCCGTTGAAGTGGAAGCCGAAGCCTTGATAGCCGACATCATAAAAAGCGTTCAGCTTGGGGACTAAATAGTTTCGGTCATAGTTGAGGTTAGACTGCAGTATCTGCCGGTAGCTTTTGAGGCGGCTAAACTCTTCGCGGCTGGCAGCAACCCCTGTGAAGGCGGCGGGGCTGGCCGCCGAATCGTTCATCAGCGAAGAGTCTGTTAGCACGGTGGCGTCAAGCGAGCGGGTGAGGAGGAAGTTAAAATAGGCGGCGGCATTGCGGATGTTGTTCTCTGCTTCGATCAGGGAGCTCTGGACCTGGCTGACCTGTGCCTGGGACCGCAGGACGACTTCCCGTGTGGCCATGTTGTTCTCGACGAACTTCTCGCTGACGCGCCGGTTCTCTTTCACCAGCAGGAGGGCCGTCGTATAGATCTCCACTGCCTTGCCCGCCTGCAGGTATTGATAATAAGCCTGGCGGATGTTGCGGACGAGGTCGCGGCGGTAGACATCGCGGTCGGCCCGGCGGGCATTGATCGTTTCGCTGCTGACGGCTTTGTTGTGCTGCAGGTCGATGTCGAGGATGGGTAGGGTGACCTCCATTTTGGTATCGTGGAAATCATTCGGCAGGAATTGGATGGACTGGTTGGCTACCTGCGGGAAATGATTGGAGCCGGTGAGCTGGTTAAGCGTGGAATAGACGCCATTGAGGAGGTCGCCGATGGGTATCGACTGGGTTCGGCCGCCGTTGGCCAGGGTATACTGGGAGCTGAAACCGGCCTGGGGATAAAAGAGCGTCTGCGCCCTTTTGAGGTCAAGCTGGGCCCGGCTGAGGTCGAAATTGCGTTGATGAAGGGCGAGGTTGCTGTCGAGACCGGTTCGGATATAGCCGTCTAAGATCGAGCCTTGCTGGGTGGGCGAACCTGGGGCGGAGACTTGGACAGCCACTTGCTGGGCGAAGGACCGCTGGGAGCCGAAGGATAGCGCCAACAGCAACAGCAGCATTGGTTTTGGCATAACGTTCAATTTATTACTTATACAAATTAACTTAACAATGTTCAGGTTACGGGCAAAAAAAAGGCCCACTTGGGCTTGACAGCTCCTCCTAGCCGTGGTCGATCGCCCTTTTTTCGGTAATATCGATATTGTTCATAAACCAGTGGAGCGCCTCCTTCATTGTTGGCAAAAGAGCTTCCGGCTCGTGAATGAACTTTTCCATGCGCTGCCGGATGGCCAGAGCGACGAGGCCATGGACGAAGCTCCAAACGGACAGGCTCACCAGGTGCGGGTCGGCACTAGCGAGATACCCCTTTTCGATGCATTCTGTGATCGTAGCCCTCAGACGGTTGATCGCTTCGTCGCCGGGTTTCCACTCGCATCCGGGTTCGGACAGCTTTTTCATAGGTTCGCCCTGGATGAACATCAGGCTGTAATACTCCGGGTTCTCCATGCCAAACTGGAGATAGTTCTCCCCCATTTTGTGGAGGCGGAGCAAAGGATTGTGGATCGAAGCCAGGGTGCGGTTGAACTCCTGCATCTTGGTGAACCCGATGTCGTGGAGGCTGGAGAAGATCTCATCCTTGTCCTTGAAGTACAAGTATACCGTGGTAGGGCTGTACTCGATGAGATCCGCGATCCGGCGGATCGTCACGTTCGCGAAGCCTTCTTCCACGAAGAGCTTCATCGAAGCGTCGAGGATCAGCTTCCTGACTTCGAGCTTCTGTTTTTCTTTGCGTTCTGGTATTCCCATGTGCGTGATATTAACAATACAAATTTACTTAACAACGTTAATAATCCAAATTTTTCCGGGATTATTTTTTTCGAAGGTACGGAAATGGGGAGAAGGGGTGCAGAGGCGCCGGGCGGAAAAATGCCGGGGAAGTTGTACGTTTGCTATAGGAGCTATATAAATGGATAAATTCATTGTTTCAGCCAGAAAATACAGGCCCCAGGATTTTTCGACGGTGGTGGGGCAGGCGCATATCACTACTACCCTAAAAAATGCCATTAAGAACAAGCAGCTGGCGCATGCCTTTTTATTCTGTGGTCCTCGCGGGGTGGGCAAGACCACCTGTGCCCGCATCCTGGCCAAGACCATCAATTGCGAAAATGTGTCCCCGGATGGGGAAGCCTGCAACCGTTGTCATTCCTGCGTCTCCTTCAATGAAGGGACTTCGCTGAACATCCACGAGCTGGATGCCGCCAGCAATAACTCCGTGGATGATATCCGGACCCTGGTGGAGCAGGTGCGATTTGCCCCACAAGCCGGAAAATACAAGGTTTACATCATCGATGAAGTGCATATGTTAAGCACGTCGGCCTTCAATGCCTTCCTGAAGACGCTGGAGGAGCCGCCGCCCTATGCGATCTTTATCCTGGCGACAACGGAAAAGCACAAGATATTACCGACCATCCTGTCTCGCTGTCAGATCTTCGATTTCAAGCGGATCACTTCTGCGGATACGGTTGCTCACCTGGAAGATATCTGCGGCAAGGAAGAGATAAAAGCCGAGAAGGCGGCCTTGCAGATCATTGCTCAGAAGAGCGAGGGCTGTATGCGGGATGCGCTGTCTATCCTGGATAAGATCGTGAGCTTTACCAATGGGGAGCTCACGTACGGGAATACCCTGGAGCACCTTAACATCCTGGATGCGGACTATTATTTCCGCATACTGGCCGCCATGCAGCAGCAGAACCTGTCGGATGCCCTGCTGATCTATGATTCCATCAACCGAAAGGGGTTCGAAGGCGACCTTGTCCTCAACGGGCTGGCCGAATTCATCCGGAACCTGCTGGTGTGCAAAGACGAGAAAGTAGCGGTGCTGCTGGAAGTGGTGGAAAGCTTCAAGGACAGGTATATCGCCGCGGGTCAGAGCGCCGACACCCTCTACCTCATCAGCGCATTGAATGTTCTGAACGATGCCGAGATCAATTATAAGTCCGCCCGTAACAGAAGGCTGCATGTAGAGCTGGCCCTGATAAAGCTCTGTTATCTGGCCCAGGCCTTGCAGGTAGTCGGCGGAGAGGGCGGAAAAAAAAAACAGCCTGAGTATCTGAGGCCCGTATCTTACCGCAACATTCCGGCTATGGAGCTGGTGCGTCGGCCTGCGGGCGGAGAAGACGGCGGGGCCAGGCTGCTGATAGAAACCGGAGTGATCAAGGCAGAACCGGTGAAGGCGCCAGAGCGAGAACCGATGGTGCTGGCAAAAGCGGACCAGTCGAGCGTGGATAATGAGCCTGTGCAGGCAGGCAGGGTGCAAGCAGCGGAAGCGGATGCGACGGCAAGCAAGGTTGCACCGACGGCGGGTGTTGCGCAAGCAACGGCAAGCGGCTCCCTGGGATCGCTGTCGCGGATCCGTCAGCAGTTCGCGTCCAAACAGCAAAATGAGGAAGCCGTCAGCGTCCGTCCACTGGAGCCGGAGGCCTTACACAAAGCCTGGCAGCAATATGCCGACTATCTCCGGGAAAACAGGAACCCTGCCGTGCAGTCGCTGGAGCTGGCGCTCCTCCGGATCATAGATACCCAGACCTTTGAGGTCGTTACAGGAAATAACCTTGAGCAAAAGTTCATCGAGCAGGAGAAGCGCAACCTGTCGGACCACCTGCAAAAGGCATTCGTCAACAAGGCGCTCTCCTTTACAGTGATCATCGAGGACAAGGCGGCCGAAACCGAGGAACCGACGGACAGGCCGCTCAACAAGCGGGAACAGTTCCAGCAGATAGTAGAGCAATATCCATTGGTAAAAGAGCTGAAGGACCGGTTGCGCCTCGAGCTGGATTATTTGTGAAACAAGTAGCAAACAAATGTTAAAAACGTTCCTCGATTATTGACATTTCCCTAGATTGGCGGGAATTTTGCCAACTTCATGCTAATCTATGACAGGCAACTCGATACCTTCTTCAAAAAAAACACAGATCTTCCAAACGAACTCCCCAGGCCGCTGGCAGCGGCTTAAATGGGTTGTAAGGCTTATCCTGCTCTTCCTGGTCCTGGGTATCGTGATCTTTTCCATTGCCGTCTCCAGGGATTATAAGCCTGCCCTGCCCCG
>JAMFRX010000203.1 GCA_026224995.1 Puia dinghuensis | reverse complement strand
TCCTTATACGGCGGCGTGCCCCAGGTCGTATGCGTACCCTTGACGGCGAAGAGGTCCTTGATGCCGTAGGGGATACCTTGCAACGGGCTCTTGTAGATCCCTTTCGCCAGGTCGGCATCGGCCCGCCTGGCCTGCGCCAGCGCGCTGTCCTCAGCGAGCTCGATCACGCAATGCAGCACAGGCCCGTATTTCTTCAGCCTTTCCAGGAAAAAGGTCGTGAGCTCTACGGAGCTTATCTTCTTGCGTTTGATCAGCGAGGCCAGCTCCGGAAGGGAATAATAAGCCAGGTCGTTCCGGTTGGCAGGCAGACTCACGGCCGGCGGGATATTCCATTGCAAAGTCTTTTGCTTGCGATCATAGGGAGTGCCCGGCAATAGCGGATCGAAGGACAAGGACAACGGCACATCGTTATAGAGGTCATGTGCGTGCAGGTATTGATAGAGATGCAAATGGTCATCCAGCCCGCTGAGGATAGAATCCTCTTTTGCAGGCGTAAAGTGGAGATCGAATAGTTTTTCCGCGGCCTTTAGCTCAGGCAGCCCTAAGGAGTCCTGTGCGACCAAATGGATTGTTAGGAAGAGCGCTACGAGGGCTGGAAGATATCTTTGTATGTACATAGACGGGGTTGATGGTTTTGGCGGCTTAAATTAAGGAAAAAAGGCGGTGCGGCTGTAACATTCGTATTTTCCTCCCGTCATTTCCCTAGTAATGCATGTAGAAGCGTTCAAACAGCACATTTTGCCACTAAAAGACAAACTTTTCCGGTTTGCCCTCCACTTCCTGCAGAATGTGCAGGAGGCAGAAGATGCGGTACAGGATGTCATGGCGGGCGTTTGGGCCCGGCGGGCGGAATGGCCGCAGTGGAATAGCATTCCTGCCTACTGCATGACGGCAACCCGAAACAATTGCCTGGACAGGCTCCGGCGGAGGCGTATCCGGGTCTTGCCTATGGAGAAAGCTTCGCAGGTCGGCAGCCCCGACCGGGATCCGCACGAGACAATGACCGACAAACAAATGATACAAAGGATAAGGCAGTGCATGGAAGAGCTTCCGCCACATCAGCAGCAGGTCATCCGCCTGAGGGAGATGGAAGGCTTTAGCTACAATGAGATCGCTGAGGTCCTGGATATGACCCTCGATCAGGTAAAGGTCAACCTGTTCAGGGGAAGGAACGCCATTAGAAAAACGATCACCAAAGAAGAAGCCCAATGGAAAAAGCAATAATAAAAACCCTTTTAGAGAAATACTGGCAGGCGGAGACGACTGTAGAAGAGGAGCAGGCCCTCGCAGCTTACTTCCGGCAGGAGACAATAGATCCGGAGCTGCAGCCCTATGGCGATCTATTCGCTTATTTCGGCGAAGAGCAACAGGTGACGGCCGGGCCCGGCTTCGACGAGCGCATCCTGCAGCGCCTGGGGATCGCCGATGCCAGTTCCCTGGCGCCTGATGACGCCCATTCTACAGCCACCGTCCGCACGATCCGCCCCTTCAGCCTGGGGCTGATCGCCGCCGCGGCAGCCATTGCCGCCCTGATCGTTGGCCTCTTCCTGCTGACACCCCCCGTTCAACGAAATGTCCTGGCGACCGTTGACCAACCCGCCCGACCCGCGGAGATAAAAGATACCTATGACGACCCCCAACAAGCCCTGGCCGCCGTCCGCCACGCGCTGTTGATTGCTTCCACCCATTTAAATGAAGGCCGCCAGCAGCTCACCGGCGGCCGCAAATAAAAAGACAATGCATCCATCTAAGATCCGCCAGATACTGCTTCTCCTGCCCCTGCTCCTCCTGGGCGCCGGCGCTTTCGCCCAGGACGACGCCATCGGCAAATTCTTCGGGAAATATGTCGACGACAACCGCTTTACCGTCGTCTCCATCAGCCCCAAAATGTTCCGCCTCCTCGCAAAAGTGCAATGGGACACCATTCCTGCCGACGTCAGACAGACCGTCACCCGGCTGCAAAGCCTGCGCATCCTCAGCACGGAGACGACTCCACAATACTTTTACAAGGAAGCGCTGGCTACTATCGACCACAAGGAATACGAAGACCTCGTTACCGTCCGCAGCTACAAGGACAACGTGCGCTTTATGATAAAGGAAAGCGGCGAGACCATCCACGAGCTCCTGATGATCGCCGTCGATAACGATGGCTTTACCCTGATGAGCTTCGTCGGCGACATCGACCTGGATAAGCTGTCCCGGCTTTCAGGCGATATGGGCATTAAAGGAATGGAGAATTTAAAAAATGTAAAACGAAATAAATGAAAAAGATAACCTTCCCCCTGCTAATCCTCCTGGTCGCTTTCTCCGCCTGTGCGCAGCCTTCGCACCTGGACCGGTTCTTTCATAGATACCAAAACAAAAGCGACGGCGAAAGCAACGACTCCTTCAATCCCGGCTTTTTGTTCAGCGCCAGCTTCTCCGGTAAGGGCAGCGGCGATAAGGACGACAGCTGGATGCATAAGGTGACCTCCGTTCGCTGCTTCATCATCGACGGCAAGAAAACACCCGCTGCCGGCCAGGAATGGGCCGATCTCTCGGCCTCGCTGAAAGCCGACAACTATGAAGAATGGTTCTCCGTGAAAAAAGGGCAGGGCAGGGTACAGCTGCTTTCCCTGGACGGAAAAGATAATCAGGAAGACATTGCCTGCCTGCTTGTCGGCGATGACGGCGGTGGGCTCTTTTTTCACCTGCGGGGCCATTTTACCGCTGCTGATAAAGCCCGCATGCAAGCTACCTTGCAAAACCATGACGATGAGTGAGTGGTTCTACCTTGATAAATATCAAAAAATCCGGATATAGGTGTTTTTACTTATGTCCGGCTTCTTGTTTTATAAACAATTCCCTTTATCTTGTCGATTCGATCTTAATCCCCGGTTATTCCTTTTTTCAGTAGCACTCCTTTTATCAGACCTGTCTTCGCTATTTCAAAAATTTAACGACAAGTACTATGATCAGGATTCTATTAGCTGATGATTACACGATCATCAGAAAGGGGGTCAGACAGATATTGACTCAAGCCTACCCCAATGCCGAGATTGAAGAGATCGAAGAAGGGGAGCAATGGACGGAAAAATTGAAAGATACTCCCTGGGATATGATCATCTCTGATCTGCCTGGTCCCCATAGGGGCGGCTGGGACGCCCTGGAGCGCGTTCGCCAGGACTATCCTGGTCTGCCCGTGTTGATCCTGAGCCTGTATACCAGGGAGCTCGAGGCTTTTAGGGCCTTGCAATCCGGGGCTGCCGGTTACCTGGGAAAGGATGCCGCGCCAGACGAGCTTATTTGGGCGGTCCGGCAGATCCTGGCCGGTAAAAAGTACCTGGCCATCCCCTCCGAACAGAACTAAATCCCTAACTTTAAGAAAGCCAGCCGCTTCAAGCTAAAAAGCTGGCTTTCTGATATGAGTAGAAAATTGCTTTCCGTACGAAAGGACTCCCGCAGGGATTTCCTCAAGAAAAGCCTGATAGCCGCAGCCGGCTTCTATATTTTCCCCCGCCATGTTCTCGGCGGAAAAGGCTATACCGCCCCCAGCGACAAGCTCATCATCGCCTCGGTAGGTGTGGGGGGCAAGGGGGAGTCTGATATCAACTTCCTCTTCGGCACCGGAAAAGCCGACATGGCCGTTCTCTGCGACGTGGATGACCGCCGCTCCGCCAATACCCGTAAAAAGTTCCCCTCGGCAAAATATTACAAGGATTACCGGCAGATGCTGGAAAAAGAGCACAAGCACATCGATGCGGTCACCGTCTCGACTCCCGACCACATGCACGCCGTTATCGGCATGGCGGCCATGCAGCTGGGTAAGCACGTGTACATCCAGAAACCGCTGGCGCACGATATCTACGAAGTCCGGATGCTTACTGAGGCGGCCACTAAGTACAAGGTCGTTACGCAGATGGGTAACCAGGGCGCTTCGGGCGATGGGGTCCGGCAGCTTGTAGACTGGTATAGGGCCGGGGTCATCGGTGATATTACCGAGGTATTCTGCTTTACCAATCGCCCGGTATGGCCTCAGGGTATCCAATGGCCGGCTGCAAAAGCAGTTGTGCCGCCCGAGCTGGACTGGGACCTCTGGCTAGGTACCGCGCAGCAAAGAGATTATGTTGACAACCTGGTCCCCTTCAACTGGCGCGGCTGGTGGGACTATGGAACGGGAGCCCTCGGGGACATGGGCTGTCATATCATCGCTCCTGCCTTCCAGGTGCTGGAGCTCGGTTATCCTACTGAAGCCCAGTGTAGCGTCGGTGGCGTTTATATCGGGGAGTTCAAGCAAGGCTATTTCCCCGACAGCTGTCCGCCGTCTTCTCATATTACCTTAAAATTCAAAGGCGCGCCCGGAAAACCTGACGTAAAGCTCCATTGGATGGATGGTGGCATACAGCCGGAGCGTCCCGACGAGCTCAAACCGCAGGAGATCTTCGGCGACGGCGATAATGGAACCTATTTCATCGGGACAAAAGGCAAGATGATGTGCGCTACCTATGGCCG
>JAMFRX010000202.1 GCA_026224995.1 Puia dinghuensis | reverse complement strand
GACTTTTAAGCCCGAGACCGTAGCGTCCTGGGAACTAGGCTATAAGGGCGTTATCGCGGGGAAGCTGCTGATCGATGTCTATGGATTCTATGCGCAGTATACCAATTTCATAGGGCTGACGGCGCTGGTGAAAGATCCGTTCTCTACGGGGGCTTATGTGCAGAATGCCGCCAATACGTTTGGGCTGTATACCAACAGCAGCAACAAGGTGAATACGACGGGTGCGGGTATCAGTCTGGATTATTCGTTGCCCGGCGGCTTTATCGCCGGCGGCAACTATGCGTATAACCATATCTCCAATGCCGACAACGGGCAGCAGACGGACTTCAATACGCCGAAGAATAAATTCAACCTTTCCTTCGCCAACTATACCATTGCTAAGTATTATGGGTTCAACGTGACGTATCGCTGGCAGCAGGCGTATTTATACCAAAGCTCCTTTATTACCGGGATGACGCCGGCCTTTGGGACCCTGGATGCGGCGATCCAAATGAAGATACCGCATATGACGAGCAGCGTGATCAAGATCGGGGCCAGCAATTTGCTGAATAAGTATTATGTGGATGCGATTGGGAATGCGAATATCGGGGGGTTGTATTATATATCCTTCGGATATAATATACTGTAATTTCATAAGCAGCGAAAAAAAGCCGACCCTGCGGGCCGGCTTTTTTTCGTTAAGGCCGGGCATCCCCGCTGACGCGGGGTGCCCGGCCCAAGTAATTGATTATACGTTAAATCGGAAGTGCATGACGTCCCCGTCCTTTACGATATACTCTTTTCCTTCTATGCGGAGCCTGCCATTGTCGCGGGCGGCGGCTTCGGAGCCGTACTGGATGAAATCCTTGTAGGCGATGACCTCCGCCTTTATAAAGCCTTTTTCGAAATCGGTGTGGATGACGCTGGCGGCCTGTGGGGCTCTCCAGCCTTCGTGGATGGTCCAGGCCCTGACTTCCTGTTCGCCGGCGGTGAAGTAGGTTGCGAGGTTGAGGAGCTTGTAGACGGTGCGGATGAGCTTGTTGAGGGCTGGCTCCGTCATCTTGTACTCTTCCATGAAGATCTGCCGGTCGGCGGGGTCTTCCATCTCGGAGATCTGGGCTTCGATGGAGTTGTTCATCACGATGACCTGGGCGTTCTCGCCGGCAACGGCGGCTTTCAGCGCTTCGGAGAATTTGTTGCCCGTGTGCATGGAAGGTTCGTCGACGTTGGCGACGTAGAGGACGGGCTTTTCCGTGAGGAGGAAGAGGTCGGCGATGGCGGCGCGGTCTTCCTTGGAGAGATCGAGCTCGCGGATGCTCTTGCCTTGTTCCAGGTATTCCTTGCAGCGTTTGAGCGTTTCGTACTCCGCTTTTGTCTTGGGGTCGCCGGTCTTGAGCATCTTCTCGGTGCGGCTTAGCTTTTTGTCTACGCTTTCCAAATCTTTAAGCTGGAGCTCGGTATCGATGATCTCTTTGTCGCCGACGGGGTTGATGGGGCCTTCGTCGCGCAGGATGTTCTCGTCTTCGAAGCAGCGGATGACGTGGACGACGGCGTCGACTTCGCGAATGTTGGCGAGGAACTTGTTACCTAGTCCTTCCCCTTTGCTGGCGCCTTTGACCAGGCCTGCGATGTCTACGATGCCTACCTGAGTGGGCACGATGCGTTGCGGCTTTACGAGAGCGGACAACTTGTCCAGTCTTTCGTCGGGGACGTCTACGAGACCGGTGTTGGGTTCGATGGTACAGAACCGGTAGTTGCTGGCCTGTGCTTTGGCGCTGTTGCTGACCGCGTTGAATAGGGTGGATTTTCCCACATTCGGTAATCCTACTATGCCTGCTTGTAAAGCCATATTTCTTCCTTTTGGAGCCGCAATATTAGGCAATAAATGGTAATTTGAGTGGTATAACCTGTAAACTAATGGCACTAAGCAAGATATGGGCGGCTTTTATCATTATTTCCATTTTGGTGGCAGGGGTACGCTATGCGTTTGTGCCGGCGGATAAGGAGATCCTGGGGATGATGGTGACTGGGAAGGCCGGGGATACGGTGAAAGTCGGACGGGCGGAAGTCGGACGGGCGGAAGTCGGACGGGCGGAAGTCGGACGGGCGCCCAAGACAGAGGGGCGCCAGCTGTCCGACGGTGAGGGGAGCATGGCAGCCGGGGCTAAGACAGGCTATGTGGTGCAGAAGGCTGATGGCCTCATCGAGACCTGCAAGAATGCAGTCGTGCTGGCCCTGGGCCTGATCGGCATCATGGCCTTATTCATGGGGCTTGTGAGCATTGCCGAAGAGGCAGGTGGGGTGCGGCTGCTGGCGCGGTGGACGGGGCCTTTTTTTTCGAAGCT
>JAMFRX010000201.1 GCA_026224995.1 Puia dinghuensis | reverse complement strand
TGATCACCATCGGATCGCAGACCTTCCGCGCCGCAAGACGCAACCCCGCCAATGCCATAAGAATGGAGTAACCGGCGTCAATAGCGCGCCGGGTCCACCACCAAAAAGAACCGCGAGTCCCGCCCTGCCATATACAACAAGCCATCCCGGCCTGTCATCCCATACACCTTCTTCAACATCCAGGAAGGCGCCACATAGTCTATAGCCGGATGGGATGGCGACCCCAAATCGATCTGCACAAAACAATCGTTTACAGAATTGATGACATACGCCTTATTTCCCATGATCGATAGCCGGTTCGGCCCGTACAAAAGATTCGACTGCAAAAAACCTTGCTCTACCGGCCTGGCAGGATCGGAAAGATCGAAGACAGCCAGGGAATTGGAGGAATACGCGATACTTACCAGCTTATCACCGATGGTCTGAAAGCTGCAGGTGCAGCCAAACCTTGCCGAATCCGCCAGCGTAGCCAACAGCCGGGGGTCACGCTTGTCGGCGATATCGATCACCTTCAGCGAGCGTCCCGGAAAGCAGCCGCCGACATAAGCATAGTTACCTCGCACGAAGACCGCGAAGGCGCCGTCTCCCGTGGCAATGCTGCTGATGATCGCGGGGCGCGCCGGATCATGCGCATCGGCGATGTATAAACGCCCTTCACTGCTATGGGTCAGATACAGGTACCCGTCCTGGTAAACGACCTTCCTCAGCCTGTCGTTCGTCGCCCCCTCTCCGCCCACCGTAAAGGCGAATACTTTCTTCAGGTTCTTTGGGTCGCTGGCATCCAGCACCAGGCATTTGTGATTGGTAAAGGAAACCACATACACATATTTCCCGTTTACGGCAACACCCATGGCGTCGATCAGCTCCGGGTCCCGGAAGCTCGAGCGCAAAAAAGGTTTCCTGGGATCGGCGATATCGACCACCGCCAGGTTATTGCTTCCCCTGCATGGGACATAGGCTAACTTTCCGTCCAGAACCACATCTTCCGGCTCATCCAGCTCCTTCGCATCATATAAAGACCCGATCACCCCCTTTGCCAGATCCTTTTCAGGCGCGCCGGAATACACATACTTCTGCCCGTCGAAAGTCTTACCATATAAGGCGGAACGCGCAAATGCCGCCCGCACGATAAACCCCTTGTTGGTCCCGCCGATGGCGATCACCGAATCCTGCAGCTCCAGAGAAATGACATGGTCCAGCCAGTCCCCTGCCGCCCCCGTCGGCACCGGGCCGTCATCATTCCAGGTCTTGCCGCCGTCGTAAGTGATAAAAACACTCTTCGACCCGGTATACGTCGTATAGATCAGCGTATGATACCCCACGTATACAAAATCATCAGCGGCAGCTCCCGGCTTTCCAAGAAGGGAAAAATGACCCTTCACCTCCTGATTGGCCTCGTAAACATTTCCAGATTCGCTTGCCTGCACAATCGACTCCGGCCGCATATATTCCGTCGCATACAAGGCCGTACTGTCCATCTTGCTCCATAGCTGCCAGCTCATCCCGTCATCCTCGCTCTTGTAGATCGCACCCTCCCAGCCATTCACTATGATGCCGTTGCGCACCTGCTCAAAGCGGTACAACGCCTTGGGCGAGACCCTGCCAACCTTCATAAAGCTCGCGCCCTGATCGGTGCTCCGGTAGACGCTCCCCCCGGTGGAATCGGTATCGCTGATCAGGATAGTCCCCTGCTTCGTGATGCAAAGACCATAGGACAACGCCTTCCCCCCATTGCTCGCCCGCTTGGATACTTTACCCAGCCTCGTCCAGCTCTTGCCGTAATCCGTGCTCCGATAAAGCTCCGAGCTCTCGTTGATCGCAAAAAAATTCCCATTCTTCGCACAGGCAACACAAGTGACACCCGTCCTCTTCTCGGAAGAGTTCAGGTGCTGCACCTTCTCCCAGGTAACGCCATTATCCCCACTATAGAATATCCATCCCGGATTAAGCCCCCGCGTGCCCACGATCACCACGCCATTGCCGGCATACGCGATCGCATCGATCCTGCCGCCCGGGATGATCTCCTTGACCTTCCACGGTATCTCATTGGAATAAGCCGCTTCCCATAAGCCCAGGCTCAGCGCCACCAGGCAGCAAACACGAAGCAGATCAATTATATTTTTCATTATATTTTTTTTTAAAGGGTCAAAATCATTCCGGTATCAGCACCCACATCTTTTCGGTGACGATATCTCCCATGGGATACTGCCTTTTCACCGCCGCAGTCACATTGGTCCCGTTCAGGGTATATTCACTCACGGGATATTGCCACCGCAAGGCTTCCTGATGCCCGGGTATACCCACACCCGCTACCGCCATGGCCGGATAACCCGTGCGCCGCTGCGTGAAATAGGGCTCATACCCGGAATTATATACCGCCGCCAGGTACCGCTGGAACAGGATCTGCTGCAGCCCAACAGCGGGATCGTAAACAACGTGCTGGCCGGCCAGATACCGGTTGATCGTATCCTGTGGAATATTGTAATAGGACAGCGAGGCGGTGATACCCTGGTTATAGTAGGTGACCGCTGCCCCTCCGCTCCACCATCCTCGCGCGATCCCTTCCGCTTCCAGGAAATTGACCTCATAATAGCCCAGGAAAAGATTCGGCTCGTAATTGGCCTGTGAAAAATAGTTTGCGTTGGGGATAGAAGAATTCGCCTGCTGGGCAGTATTCGCCGCATTGGAAGTATCCGGGGGTAATCCCAGATACGCATTGTAGTTGTAAACGGAAAGCCCCGCGTGGGCTGCCGCAGCCGTAATGCTGGCAAAATGCACGATCCTGGGGTCCTGGTAAGCGATCAGGCTATCGGCGAACGCCTGCGCCAGCCCATAATAGATCCATTCCGCATCGTTATAGAACGGAAAGGGCGTCACCGTATTGGTGACCTGCTGGGCATTGTCGGCATTGCTGGCGAATAGGGGATAGCTGGAAGGATTGCTCATGACATTTACAAACAACCCCTTGGGGTCAAGAGCGTCCCCCGTCTTATTACTAAGCGATAGGATCACCCGCAGCCGGAAGCTGTTGACGAACTTCCGCCACTGCGTAAGGTTGCCATTGTAAATGAAATCGCCGCTTATCGCCGCCTGGCTCGCCGTCAGCAGGGTATTGGCCGTATCCAGGTCCGCCAGTATCGTCTGGTAAACGCTTTTCTGCGCGTCATAGGACGGCGTATCTACCCCTTGCGTGATCGTTACCGCCTGCGAGCAGGGCACATCCCCGAATTTATTGGTCAGCGAATAAAAGTTGATAGCTTCGAATAGCTTGCCCAAAGCCACATAGCCGTTGTTGCCGCCGGCCGATTTGATCATAGCCAGCGCATCGCTGACCTGCAGATACTCATCCATGGTATTCGTCGCCCATTGATAGGATTGCGTAAGGATGCTGTGATTGGCAAAACCTACATTGTACTGTAAGGCCGTGGAGATGGCGAAAGGAAAGACCCCCTCGTTGGTCCCATTGCTGGAGATATTGGAGTATACGAACAGGTTCTTTTCAAGATCGGTCAGCAGCAGATTGGGCTCCGCCTGCGATGGAGCATTGGGATTGGTCTGGAAATAGCTCATTTTCTTACAGCCTGCGAGTGTACAGCCTGCGAGTAAAAGAAACAGGATCAATGCAGAAAGTATGCTGTGTTTCATGTTATGCCGGATTTTAGAACTTTAGTTTAAGTTGAACCCCGAAACTCCGGGCCGTAGGCGATTTCAGGTTGGCATCCGCCGTACCTTCCCCTATCAGCCAGCTGGGGTCGTCTCCAAGGGAAGATTTCCTGGTAAAGAGCAGGAGGTTGCTCCCAAATACCGACACCTCGCCCGATGAGATCCTGGAATTACCGAGCACCTTGCGCGGTATTTCCCAGGCCAGCGATGCTTCCCGCAGCTTGAGGTAATCCGCATTCAGGAAACTCTCGGCCCTGTTCCCGGACATATTCCCTATCGATTCCTCCCAGCTCTGGTAGTTGGTGACGGTGGTATTGGCGACGTATTTCCGGCTATCGCTGGTGATATTGCCCAAGCCGTCATATTGCACGCTGCCGCTCGCCACCACGACGCCCTTCCCTACGTAATTGCTCAGGCCATTCGCCGCATCCGTCCGGGCCTTCAAGTCATAGTCGGGGCTCGTACCCGCACGGACCATCCTCGGCAGAATGGAAAAATACTTCCCGCCCTTTCTCCCGTCAAACGAAAGGCTCAGGGTAAGGTGCTTATACTTCACGTGGGTCTGAACGCCATACATAAAATCCGGGTCGTAGTTGCCCGTATAGCGCTCATAAGCGTCCTCCTGCGGAAGCCCCGTACCCGAATTCAGGATAAGATCGCCTTTAGCATCCTTCAGCCAGGGATACATGTAGATCTGGTCGACCCGCGAACCCAGTTTGATATAGCCGTCCTGCGTAAGCCCGTCCTCCAGCGCTTTCAGGTATTTGTGGCCAGTGTAAAAATTAACGTTGAGATCCCAACGTAAATTCGCCGTATTCACCGGGACCGTATTCAGCACCAGCTCCCAGCCCCTTGTATCGTATTTGCGCCCGTTGGCGGTGACGGTATTATAGCCGGTCGCTTCGGACACGCTCTCGCTAATGATATTGTTATAGTCCAGCCTGTTGAAATACGTTGCATCCAGGCTCAGCCTGTTTCGGAAGAAGGCGATATTTCCACCGACCTCATAGGTCTTGCTCGCGGCCGGCAGCAGGTTACCCGGTATCAGGCTCCTGGCGACCGTCATGGTCGGTAGATTATCGTAAGTGCTCACCGGATAGGTCTGCACCTGACCATACGTGCTGCCTGTATTCCCGGTATTCACCTCCGCCAGGGAAGACCTGACCTTCAGGAAGCTGATCTCCTGTGGCAGTCGCAGCCAGTCCGAAAGGACTAAGGACAGCGACGCAGAAGGATAGAAATAGGAGTTGTTGACCACCGGCAACGTGGACACCCAGTCATTCCTTCCCGTCAGTGATAAATAAAGCGGCTTCCAGAATCGCAGGTCAACATTG
>JAMFRX010000200.1 GCA_026224995.1 Puia dinghuensis | reverse complement strand
CATGCCGAAGCTGACCAGCGATAAGCAATACCAGCTATGGGCACTCATTGACAACAAGCCGAAGGACCTCGGTGTCTTTGACGCTACGGACGACAAGATCATCCTGAAGATGAAGAATACGCAGAAGGCGCAGGCCTTTGCCATCACCATTCAGCAAAAGGGCGGCAGTCCGTCGCCGGACCTGCAAAAGCTACAGTCGATGGGGAAGACCTTGTCGACGCAATAAGAGGAAAAAAGTCTACATGTATAGAAAAAAAGTCCCAATAGCAGGGACTTTTTTAATTTTAGCCCAGAAGCCGCCGGTGGCGGCTTGTCCGTAAGGACAGATAAATAATTATGATCTCATTTCTGAAGAAGTATTTCGCCGCGCTCTATGTTCCTATTATCTGGACCGTTATAATCGCTATTCTGATGTGCCTGCCGGGGTCTGCGTTGCCCAAGGAGACAGGCTTCAAGATCCCCCAATTCGACAAGATAGTGCACATGGGCGTGTTCGGTGGTTTCGTGTTCTTGTGGAGTCTCTGGCTGAGCAAACGGGTAAGCGATCCAAGAGTTCTAATCCGGTGGTTCTTTATCTTCTATGTTCTTGGGAATGCCTATGGTATCGGTATGGAGTTCGTGCAGAAATACTGGATACCTGGCCGGGACTATGACCTTGCGGATATGATTGCCGATATGATGGGCGCCGGCGTCGCATATGGTCTCTGCCATTTCCTGCTGCTGCTGCCTCCCCGCGGAGCGAAAAGCAAGTAGTCTTTACCGTTATATGACCGGCGCAAAAAATAAACCCCTGGGTAAAAAAATAAACCCCTGTGGAAACAGGGGTCGTAACCAAAACTAACTGCTTATGAGAAAATTGACTGCTTTATGTGAGTCAAATAGAAAAGACTGATTTAATGTTAATAACGCAAAACAGGTGCCAATATTATATCTCCACAATTACCTTTCTTTCACTACACAAAACTACGATTGAAATTGAATTCCCGATTCCCTTGCCGGGAGTAATAACATTTATTTAGCATTGCTCCTTTTAAGTTAGACAATTTCTTGTTTTATTGCAAGTTTTGACGCATTTTTTTAAAGAACTTCTATTAATAAGACAAGGCAGGAGAAGTAAAGTTTAAATATAGGACGTTAAAATAACGTCAATGGCCTAGGTTTCTATTGGATAAACCCTGGTTTTAATATGGTTTTAATGCCGGGGCGGGCGGCCGGGTACAGATCGGCAAGTACGGGTACGGCTAGTTCTGCCGGGCCATCTTCTCCGCGTTCTCGGCGAACTGGAGCGCGTCGAGGAATTCCTGGATATTGCCGTTAAGCACGTCGTCCAGGTTGTAAACGGTGAGGCCAATGCGATGGTCGGTGACGCGTCCCTGGGGGAAGTTATAGGTCCTGATCTTGGCGCTGCGGTCGCCGGTGCTCACGAGGCTTTTCCGGTGGCGGGAGATCTCTTCTTCCTGCTTGCGGACCTGTTCCTCATAGAGCTTGGTGCGCAGCATATTCATGGCTTTTTCCCTGTTGCCGAGCTGGCTGCGTTCGGTTTGGCAGACGACTACTACGCCGGTAGGGATATGGGTGAGGAACACTTTTGTTTCTACTTTATTGACGTTCTGGCCGCCGGCGCCGCCGCTGCGGGCTGTCTCCATTTTTACATCGCTTTCTTTGAGCTCGAAGTCTACTTCTTCCGCTTCCGGCATCACGGCGATGGTAGCTGCGCTGGTGTGGACGCGGCCGCTGGTCTCCGTGTCGGGAACGCGCTGGACGCGATGGACGCCGCTTTCGAACTTGAGCGTGCCGTAGACGTCGTCGCCGATCACTTCTACCTGCACTTCTTTGTAGCCGCCAACCGTGCCTTCGCTTTCGCTGAGGATGGCTGTCTTCCAGCCTCTTTTTTCACAATACTTGATGTACATCCGCAGCAGGTCGCCGGCGAAGAGGCTGGCTTCGTCGCCGCCGGTGCCGGCCCGGATCTCCAGGATGGCATTCTTTTCGTCCTGCGGGTCTTTGGGTATCAAGAGCTGCCGGATATGGGCTTCCATCTGCAGTTTCCTCTCTTCCAGGCCAGGAATTTCCGCTTTGGCTAATTCTTTTAATTCCAGGTCATCGCCATTGAGGGCTTCCTTGTCGAATTCCAGGGTATCCAGGAGGTCTTTATACTGGTTAAAGGCGATAACTATCTTTTCGATACTCCGGTATTCCTTGCTCATAGCGCTGAATTTACGGTTATCGCTGACGACTTCCGGGTTGCTGAGCGCTACTCCAAGGTCTTCGAAACGGGCCCTTATTGCATCAAATCTGTCTAACATATCTTCGGTACTTTTAACGTGGCGGACCGCAAAATTAAACGTTTGGGAATGACTTACCGAAAATTCAAAGCCGATTATTTATTTACGGGCGAGAAGCTGGCTGAGCCCGATAGCGTGCTGATCACCACCACTGACGGCTCCGTGCAGGATATCCTCCCAGCCGCGGAGGCGGGGGAGGATATCGATTATTACCCGGGGCTGCTGAGCCCGGGATTCGTGAACTGTCATTGCCATCTGGAGCTCTCGCATCTGAGGGGGGTGATACCCGAGCGGACGGGGCTGGTAGATTTCCTATCCACAGTGATCAGACATAGGGGGCAGGCGGCGGAGGCCAGCCTGGTGCGGGCGGCCATAGCGGACGCGGAGCAGGAGATGCTGGAGAATGGCATCGTGGCGGTGGGAGACATCTGCAATACGGCCGACACGCTGGAACAGAAGCGAAAGGGGCGGCTTCGGTATTACAATTTCGTCGAGACCATTGGCTTTGTCGAGCAGGCGGCGGCGATGCGCTTTGAGCAGAGTATGGCTATCTGCCAGGAATTTGGCGGGAACAGCGCTATTGTGCCGCATGCGCCTTATTCGGTATCGCCGGCTTTGTTCCGGCTGATAGCCGCGCAGGGCGAGGGCCGGGTGCTGACGATGCATAGCCAGGAGAGCGAGGAGGAGAATGTCTTTTTTCTGACGGGGAGGGGCGATTTTCTGCGGCTTTATGAGCTGCTGGGATTGGATGTGTCTTTTTTCAAAGGCACCGGGAAGAGGAGCCTGGAGAGCTGTTTGGGTTATTTCCGGCCGGAGCAGGCGATGATACTGGTACATAATGTGGCTACAAGGGAGGAGGATCTACAAGCGGCTAAGGGGAGGGAGCTATATTTCTGCTTATGTCCCAATGCGAATCTTTATATCGGCGGACAGCTTCCGGACGTAGATGGACTGGTGCGCCATGGCTGCAGGCTAGTCATAGGGACGGACAGCCTGGCGTCGAATCGGGGGTTGAGCATCCTGGATGAGCTGAAGACGCTGCAGGGCGCTTTTGCGTGGCTGGACACTCCTACCCTGCTGCGGTGGGCTACCAGCAATGGGGCCAAGGCACTGGGGCTGGATGGAGAGCTGGGCAGCTTTGCGCCGGGGAGAAAGCCGGGGGTGGTGCAGCTGAGTGGATTGGAAGGGGGGCGGCTGGCGGCGGGGACCGGGGTGAAGCGGTTGATGTAGGGGACGGTGGCCTGGGCGGAAGAGAATGGTGGTTCGGGCGGAGCGTGTGCGGCTAGGAGAGGATCGTCTGCAGGATCGCCAGGGTTCGCATCTCGCCGAAGTCCGGTACGTGGAGGGCATAGAAGGTACGGTAGGCTTGGATCAGGAGACGGCGGGTCTCCTGGTTGAGAGCCAACTCACGGAGCTCTTCCGGCTGGCGGGTGCGGAGGAGCAGGGCCGTCAGGTAGCTGAGCTGATCTTCCAGCACATAGGGATGTTGGGGATGGTCGGCGACGAACTGCCCTTCCTGCAGGTCGAAGAAGGGGGTGCGTTCGCTATAGGTATCGTCGATGCGGAAGCCAAAGAAGCCTGCCAGGTGGAGGGTAAAGAAAAGCGGGAAGTTGGCCAGCACGCGTCCTTCGCTGGTGTCGAGGTGCAGGAAGGCGTCCTCTATAAATGAGAAGAGCTCGGGGTTGGGCTCCGGCTGGCGGATACACTTTTGCAAAAGCTCTACCATGAATAAGGCGACGGCGTTCCTGAGCACATCAAAAAAAATGTTTTTATAGAGGACCCCCCATTTGAATTCGCGGATGCGCTGGAGGTTCTTGAGGTCGTTGTGATAGACGATGAGGTCGAGGATGGCGGCGGGCTGGAAGAGGTTAGCCTTGCCAGGGCCTTTGCGGGAGGAGACACGAACGCCATTGACGATGTAGGATTGCAGGCCGAATAATTCCGTATAGACGGTGACGATCAGGCTGGTTTCGCCGTATTTGACCGTGCGCAGAACGATGCCTTTTGTCTTATGTAGCTCCATACCAGGGGCAAAAGTCCTCAAATTGGCGTTTATTTGTATAATAAATATTTCTGCATGTGGGAATCCATTGCCCGTCTTGTTTTACGATTTAGGTTGTTTTGGTTAGTAGCGTTATTATCGGTGACAGGTTTTATGGCTTACCGGGCGTCCCGGGTGAAGCTGAGCTATGACTTCAACAGCGCCATCCCCACTGACAATCCAAAATACAAGGCCTACCAGGAGTTCAGGAAGAAATTCGGCGAGGATGGCAATTTGCTGGTCATTGGTCTTCAGACGGATAAACTATTCCAAAAAGATGTTTTTACTGACTATGTCGCGCTTACGGAGGCGCTGAAGAAAGTACCGGGTGTGGATGCGGTGCTTGGCGTGTCTTCCGCCATCAATTTAGTAAAGGATACGGTGACGCAAAAGCCGAGAGCCGTTTCGATCTTTGCGGCGCATCCGGACACCCAGGCGCAGATCGACAGCAGCAAGGCGGTGCTGCTGGGGCTGCCTTTCTATCAGGGCTTGTTATATAACCGGGAAACGGGAGCCTGGCTGACGGTTGTCAGTGTCAATAAGGCTGTCATGAATTCGGCGAACCGGCTGGTGACGGTGAATGGGATCACAGGGCTGGTGGACAGCTTTGGTATCCGGAACGGGCTGGAGCTGCACTATAGCGGGCTGCCCCTGATACGTACACGGATGGCGGCCAAGGTCGCCATGGAGACGAAGTGGTTCCTGCTGGGATCTATTTGTATGCTTAGCCTGATCCTGCTGTTGTTCTTCCGCAGTGTCAGCACGATGCTGCTATCGCTTGCGGTAGTCGTTACGGGGGTGATCTTCAGCTTCGGAACGATGGACCTGCTCGGCTATAAGATCACTCTGCTGAATGCGCTTACTCCAACGCTTGTGGTAGTCATCGGCATCCCTAACTGCATTTATTTCATGAACAAGTACCATACGGCGTACCGGGATACTGGCGACAAGCATAAGGCGCTGGTCGTCATGATCGGCCGGATGGGGATAGTGACTCTTTTCTGCAACCTCACTGCGGCCATCGGCTTCGGAGTTTTTGCGTTGACGCGCAGCGCGATCCTGAATGAGTTTGGGGTGGTGGCGGGCATCAACATCATGCTGCTGTTCTTTATATCCTTTATCCTGATCCCGGTAGTCCTGAGCTATCTGCCTGCGCCAAAGCCCAAGCATATGCTTTACCTGCAGAACAGGTGGCTGGCGGCAGTCCTGAAGCGGCTGGAGATCTGGACCCTGCATCATCGGCGGGCGGTGTATATCGTTACGTTCCTGATCGTGGCGCTTTCGGTGGCGGGCATGTTCAGGCTGAGGTCGGAGGGTTTTATCGTAGACGATCTGCCGCAGAAGGACAAGCTGTTTACAGACCTTAAATTCTTCGAGAAGAACTTTAAGGGGGTGATGCCGCTGGAGATCGTGATCGATACGAAAAGAAGGAAGGGGTTGCGGGCCTACGGGCTGAAGCTGCTGGACAGCATAGACGTGCTGTCGAGGTATATAGCTTCGCAGCCGGAAATGGCCAGGCCACTTTCGCTGGTTGAAGGGTTGAAATTTGCCCGGCAGTCTTATTATGGGGGTGACAGCAGTAGCTATGACGTGCCGAGCCAGACTGATTTTGCTTTCATGTCGTCCTATTTGAGTTTCGAGGGAAAGGGGGCGGGCGGAGCAAAGAAAGACTACCTGTCGCAACTGCTGCGCAGTTTTGTGGACAGCAACCAGCAACAGCTACGGGTCAGCGTGAACATGGCGGATATCGGCAGCAGACGGCTGCCGCTAGTGCTGGACGATCTGCAAAAAAAGACGGCGGCTTTATTCGATTCTTCCAAATACCGGGTGGAGCTCACGGGCACCAGCGTGACCTATCTGGAAGGCAGCAGCTTTATCATCAAGGGATTGAAAGATAGCATACAATGGGCATTTTTGCTGATCGCCGCATGCATGCTCTTCCTGTTCCGGTCCGTGCGCATTCTGATCTGCTCCCTGGTGCCGAATGTGATCCCGTTGATCATTACCGCCGGGATCATGGGCTGGGCCGGTGTCCGGCTAAGGCCTTCCACGGTGATCGTATTCAGCATTGCGCTGGGGATAGCCATAGATATTACTATACGCTTCCTGGTGAATTATAAGCAGGATACGGGAAAAGACGCCGAGAAGGCGGTGATCGATACCATCAATACTACCGGTATCAGCATTCTTTATACATCGCTGGTGCTAACGGCCGGGTTTGTGATCTTTTGCTTCAGTGACTTTGGCGGGATCCTGGCGCTGGGGTGGCTGACGTCGCTGACGCTGGTGATCGCGACGGTGACCAATTTAGTATTCTTACCGGTGCTGCTGTTGAGCCTGACTAGATCTCCACGAGGCCGTTCTTGATGGCGAACATCACCAGGCCTACGCGGGTGCGGACCTTTAGCTTTTCGAACAGGGTGTTCCGGTAATTGTCGACGGTGCGGGGGCTGATGAACATCTTGTCCGCGATGTCCTTGTAGGAGAGCTCTGAGCAGACGAGGCGAAGGAATTCCTTTTCCTTGTCGTTGAGCACGATAGGGTCTTCGGGGTTGCCGAGATCTTTGTGCAGGCCGCTGATGATCTTGCCCGAGATATATTCCGAGAGATAGAAATCCTTTTTCATGATGGAATCCAGGGCCAGCTTGAGCTCTTCCGGTTCGATGTTCTTCAGGATGTAGCCCTTGGCGCCGAGACGGAGCATGCGGATGATCGTGTTTTCGTCGCTGAACATGGAGAGGGCCAGCACTTTTATCTGGGGATAGTTCTTATGCAGCCAGCGGACAGTTTCATAACCATCCATATCCGGCATATTGACGTCCAGGATAATGATATCCGGAATGAGGTGCTGCGTGATCTTGGCCTTGATGTGGTTGCCGTTGTCGCCTTCGAACAAGACGGAATAATTCTCAAAAGAGCCGATCAGCTTTGCCAGCGCTTTTCGCAAGAGACTGTGATCATCAACAATTCCTACCTGTATTTTCTTAATTGCTGCTCCCATATTCAATTTATAAGTTCTCCTTTTCCAGGGGCAGGTCGACCGTTACCGATGTGCCCTTACCCAGTTGACTCTTAACAGTGATATGAGCGCCGATAAGGGAGGCACGGTTTGTCATACTTTTCAGGCCGATGCCACTGGAGGAGGAAGCCTGGGTTCGCTTTTTTTCGACGTCAAACCCAACCCCATTGTCCTCAACTTTCAGAACAAATTTATTATCAATTGAGTAATTAACCGCAATATTTACGTGAGTGGCCTTGGAATGTTTTAAAATGTTGTTCATCATTTCCTGGAACATGCGAAAAAGGAAGATAGACCGTTGATCTTCAAGCTTGTACTCTTCGCCTTCCACAGAAAAGTTGATTTGCAGCAAGCCGGTGCGCTGGATGCTGTCCAGGTCGAAGCGGATGGCTTCCACGAAACCGATCTGGGTGATTCGGTCTGTGAACATGCTTTTGGTGAGATTACCCATGTCGAAGATCACTTTGTTCAGCATTTGCCGGCTGGCCTGAACGCTTTCGTAGGCCTGGTGGTTTTTTTCCAGGGGAAGGATAGACAGGGAAAGCTTTACTACGGAGAGGACCTGGCCGATATTGTCGTGGAGCTCCTGGGCGATGGTTTTGAAAGTGGTCTCCTGGATCTCCAGCTGTGAGCGGAGCAGCTCTTGTTGATATTGATCTTTCATTCGGGTGAGCTGCTGTTCCTGTCGGTGTTGCCGGCGTTGGTATAAGAAGAGCATAGAAACAATGAAACCTACCAGCAGGAGGGCAAGTGCGATTGCCGTCAATAGGATGACATAGAATTCCTGGTTTTGAGCCGACATAAAAAGGCAATGGTGAAAGATAAATATAGCAAGATATTCAATAGGACCAATATGATGAGGAGATTCGCAAGAATTACTTTAGGCAGGCGATTCAATAAATTGGTGGCGCCATAGAGGGGGAAGGTACAGGTATAAAAGAACAATAAACCTGAGCAGATCCAAAAACCCGGTTGCCGGCCGAGATTGACGGAATAGGTTTGCTGAAACAGTTCCCAGAAATAATAGACGCAGGAAACGACTATCAGCAGGCAGCCCAGGGCATAGGTCATAGAATGGAAAACAACCGACCCCTGGATCAGCATAACATTTATTAGAAAGATCGCCGGATAGATGATGAGGCAATATAAAAGAACCTTTTTTGCTTTGGGTCTTCGGATGATCTCACGCACCAGGTAGAGATAAAATGCGAAATCGAGCACGGTGACGAAATTGACAAAAAACAGGTTGTTGATCAGATGCTTGGCCTGATAGCCGGAAATCGCCTCAACGACGAGATTTACCAGAAGAAATAGGGAAAAGATCTTCAAATAGCGTTGAGCGCCATTGGGGAATACTAAAATGGTCAAGCTTGCAAAAAAGGCTATCGCTGCGAAGATCGGTGAAAAGTAATATAGATTGCCTACGATGTAAGATCTGATCATTGGCAGCAAGATAACCGATATTTTGTTTTATTCATAGCATAATGCCCTTTCGCGTCTGCGAAAGGGCATTATAAATTAAGCGCGGATATGACTAAAAAACTAAATTACTTCCATGCTGTCATCGCGGATAATGAGGGTGGGTGTACCAAGGGAAGTGGCCTTAGTCCCAACTCCGATGCCGCAGAAGGGAGGGCATGGGATCGGTCCGTCCATAGCAAGGATCTCAGGCCGGCCGTTATTATTTACCAAAAGCTCTTTGGCATTTTCAAGTGATCCGTCCTTACTGCGGTTTGCAACCAATACCACGGTCTGCATGCCTTCGAGCTCGGGTTTGCGGTAACCTTCAGGGAAAACACCGAAATGGATACGAACACCGTTGCCGCCATTTGCTTTGACCTGGTCCAGAAAATTTTCGAGCTCTTCTACAGTATACCAGATGCTCAGAGAATCAGCCCTGCCCAGGCGATCGGAATTACCCGCCCATCTTTCCTGTTTGTACCCGGAAGTGAGGGCGTTCATTTCGTTCTTTGTTACATAGTTTTCGGCATTTACGACTTTTTCTGCAATAGTGTTCATAGCTGATTGTTTTAGAATGTTGAAGAATAATTTGCTGTTGTAAATGTATTCCTGAACCTCCTACGCAGCCGTGCACAAGGAAATATAAATCAACCAATTACAAGTTAATATTATCCGTAAAATAAAGGGGATCAAACAATCAGGAGGCAAATATTGCAAAAAAAACGCTTTTTGCGCATATAAAAAACAGTAGAATATCGCCGTATTTGCACGTGAACTCCGCAGGCAAAACCTGCGTGTTTTACGCAAAAAAATAACGGGTCATTTTTCGGGGGGCATTTGAGCCCGTTTAAGATATTTATAGGACATTTAGATGGAGAGGTTGATAAATGCCCCGTTTTTACTATTTGATATCCTTTAGAGGTAGTGTATAACGATCCCGAATTGTTTAGTCAGCAACAGCATACATAACCATTAACACCTTATCCTGTTTTGTTCAAAGCGTGTATTGGGTATGTATGCTGATGTTTTACTACAAATTATAAACGGATTGCGCCTGTTGTTTATGCGCATGAAGATTTTTCTTGCGGCTTACCTACTGTTACCATTCAAAAATCGTCGGATTCGCTCTGCCTCTGGCAGGGTGAATCCGAAATCGAAAAAACGCTGAACCGGCCTTGGGCCGGTTTTTTCGTGTCCATTTCGTACTTTCGCCGCTCATTATGAATAAGAAGATACAATCTGCCCTGATCTCCGTCTTTTACAAGGACGGGCTGGAGCCAATCGTTAAAAAACTACACTCTTTAGGCATAACGATCTACTCTACGGGGGGTACGCAGCAGTTCATTGAAACGCTGGGCTTGCCATGTGTGCCGGTGGAAAGCCTTACGTCCTACCCCAGCATTTTGGGTGGCAGGGTTAAGACTTTACATCCTTCCGTCTTCGGCGGCATCCTGGGCAGGAGGGATCTGCCGGGCGACGTAGCCGAGATGGCCAAGTTTCATATCCCCGAGATAGACCTGGTGATCGTGGATCTCTATCCTTTTGAAGAGACGGTGGCGAACACCAAGGATGACAAGGCCATCATAGAAAAGATAGACGTTGGCGGTCCTTCAATGATAAGGGCGGCGGCGAAGAATCATACAGACGTGGCGGTGATCGCGTCGAAGGCGGAATACGCCTGGCTGGAGAACCTGCTGAACGAGCAAAGGGGCGAGACGACGCTGGAGCAGCGGCGGATGCTGGCTGCCAAGGCTTTTGAGGTCTGTGCCCACTATGATGTGGTGATAGCGCAATATTTCAGTCCCCGGGAGGGTGATTATTTCCTTGCGTCAGTGCCTGCGCCCAAGGCCATGCGGTATGGTGAAAACCCGCATCAAAGCGCAC
Organism: Puia dinghuensis; assembly: GCA_026224995.1. GTDB lineage: Bacteria > Bacteroidota > Bacteroidia > Chitinophagales > Chitinophagaceae > Puia > Puia dinghuensis_A. The sequence continues at coordinate 6,206 of JAMFRX010000200.1, read as the reverse complement.
GCTTTTACGGGAAGCTGGAAGATATCTTTGAGCAGGTGAACGGGAAAGAGCTTTCGTATAACAATCTGGTGGATGTCAACGCGGCGGTGGAGCTGATACAGGAATTTGGCGCAAGCCCGGCCGTCTTTGCGATCATCAAGCATACGAATGTTTGCGGCGTCGCTATCCGGCCTTCGTTGAAAGCGGCCTGGGACAGTGCGCTGGCCGGAGACTCCGAGAGCGCTTTTGGCGGGGTGTTAGCCTGCAATACGACTGTGGACAAGGCTACGGCCGAGGCCATCAGCGAAATATTCTTTGAGGTGCTGATCGCTCCGGCTTTTGATGAAGACGCCCTGGGCATCCTGCGTTCGAAGAAGAACCGCATCCTGCTGGTGCAGAAGGCAAGGGTCGCGCCGGCGCAACAGTTTCGCAGCCTGCTGAATGGGGTGCTGCAGCAATCGCCGGATCAAGGCAATTTTGTCGAATGGAAGGAAGCTGGCGGCCGGCCTTCTACTGCAGCGGAAAAAGAAGACCTGAATTTTGCCAATATCGTTTGCAAGCATCTGAAGTCGAATGCGATCGCTTTGGTGAAGGACTTGCAGCTGGTTGGCAAGGGATGCGGGCAGACCAGCCGTGTAGATTCGGTGCGGCAGGCCATTGCCAAGGCGGGGCAGTTTAGCTTCGACCTGCATGGCGCCGTGCTGGCGAGCGATGCGTTCTTCCCCTTTAACGATTCCGTACAGATCGCGCATGCGGCTGGCATTACGGCTTTTATACAGCCTGGCGGGTCTATTCGCGATAAGGATTCGATAGAATATTGCGTGGAGAATAAATTAGTGATGGTTATTACGGGGATGCGGCATTTCAAGCACTAATCCAAAATACTTCTTCTTTTAAGAAAACCTCATAGACTTCCCGCCAGCCTGCGAAAGCGGGGTCGGTGCCCAGGAAGCTATTGTGCCAGATGGTGATCATCAATCCATTGACTTTTTTAACGTGGCGGTAATAATGCATCAGCTCCTCGAAGGCGCGGGCTGCGGTATAGCGTTGTTCGTAGTAGGAGTTGGCATCCATGAAACAAAAAGGAAAGATGCGCAGGGCCGTTGTTTCCTCTTTTTCCAGATCATACCAGCAATAGGACGAGGCTACTGAAGCCCGGAAGCCGTTTATGCTGCCATAGCCCATGGAGAAATCCTGGTGGATGTGGTGTCTGAGCAAAAGGCGGTATGTAGTGGGAAGCGTAAACCGGATATAATGCTGGCGGCTTCGGGTGATCGATTGGCCGCTGATGACCTCCAGCCATTCCAGCTCTTCGCGGAGGAGCTCTTCGTGATCGCCGCTGGCCCAGGAGGGATGGATGCCGAGGCGATAGCCGACGGCATGGTATTGTATAAGCTCCTGGAAGCCCGGGGAGGAAGCAGGCAGGTTCTTATCGACGCCTTTGTTCCTGGCCGCTACCAAAAAAAAGTAATAGGGCTTGAGGCGGCAGTAAAGATGGAGGGAGTCCAGCCATTCGTAGGGGTCGAAGGGGTCCTGCATGTGCCCCTGCAGGACGGCGAGGCGTTGGTTCAGGTTTCGCCATTGCCCTTTGATCAGGGATCGTAATGCTCCGCCGAGGTTACGCCACCAGCCTTTGTAGAGGAAGGCATAGGCAGCGTCGATATCGTAGGTTGGGATGTATTTGAAAACGGGATAGCGAAAATTAAGTTCGGGGTACTTGCGGGTGAGTGCATTACGAAGATCGAGCAGCCAGTAATTCACCAGGGGAATGTCCAGGAAGCCTTCGCGCCAGGCCAGGGAATTTGTGTGCGCAAAGCGGCCATAGCTGTCTTTTTCGTGGGGAAGGTATTCTTCGTAGCGGCTTAGAAGGTAGAAGGTGGCGGCAAATACATCGAAGGGGAAGTCGCCTTCTGACGGGAAGAAGGCCTTGCGACCGTTAACTTGAAAGCAGGTGATGGATTGCGGGGCGATACCGATGTCAAAAAGGAGGGCAGCGGGTTGGATGGTGAAGGCGCCTTCTATGGAAAGGGTGGAATAATTGAGGCGTGGGCCGGTGGCGGCGGCGAATTCCGTTTTGTCCGATGTGACGCGGATAGGCTCGTCGAAGAGCTCTTTACTGCAAAAGTCAACGATATATTGCAGCCGGGGCGTCGTATGGGAACAATATAAGATCATCCTACTTATGATCTCCGTTCGGCCTTCCAGCGCTGGTTGAAGGTTTTAGGCGCGAAATCGAGCCCGTCGCGATGGGCTGTCCAGGCCTTAAAGGCTTTATTGACCATCCAGTTCTTGAGCCGGGCGTTTCCCATATTCATGAGATTCCGATTGAGGCTTGCCTTTCGCCATACTTTCCATGCGACTTTTTCCGACCAGGTGGCGTAGCCGTCTTCCACGGCTTCGTGGCGGTTCTCGAGCAGCAGCTCGTGCAGGTTGATCTTGACCGAGCAGACATCGGTGCAGCTGCCGCAGAGGGAGGAAGCATAGCTCAGGTGCTTCCATTCGCCCATGTCTTTGAGGTGGGGAGTGATCACCGAGCCGATAGGCCCGCTGTAGGTCGTCCCATAGCTGTGACCACCGATATTCTTATAGATGGGGCAGGTGTTCAGGCAGGCGCCGCAGCGGATGCAATAGAGGCTTTCGCGTTGTTTCGCGTCGGCGAGGATCTTGGTGCGGCCGTTGTCCAGCAGGATGAGGATCATTTCGTCGGGGCCGTCTGGTTCGCCGGGCTGGCGGGGGCCGGTGATGATGGTATTGTAAACGGTTACGCGCTGGCCGGTGCCGTATGTTGCGAGGAGGGGCCAGAAGAGTCCGAGATCCGTCATCGAAGGAATGACCTTCTCCAGTCCGGCGATCACGATATGGGTTTTGGGGAAGGCGGAGCTAAGGCGGGCGTTGCCTTCGTTCTCCGTGACGGCGATGCCGCCGATATCGGAGATGATAAAATTGGCGCCGGTGATGCCGATCTCGGCCTGGACATATTTGGTACGGAGCTTTTCCCTTGCCACGAGGGTAAGCTGCTCGGGAGTCAGGTTAGGGCGGGTGTTGAGCTTTTCGTAGAAGAGCTTTGCTACGTCTTCCTTGCTCTTGTGCATGGCCGGCGTAACGATATGGTAAGGGGGTTCGCCGTCCAGCTGCTGGATATATTCGCCGAGATCGGTTTCGATGCTTTCTATTCCGTTCTCTTCCAGGAAGTGATTGAGCTTGAGCTCTTCGGTGACCATGCTCTTGCTTTTGACGACCGTGCGGCAATTCTTTTCCTTGCAGATGGAGAGGATCTCGGCGAGCGCCTGTTTGGTGTTTTCCGCCCAGATGACCTTGGCGCCGCGTTTTACGAAGACGGCTTCGAATTCCTCCAGCTGCTTGTCGAGGTTTTCGAGCGCCCGCCATTTGATATTTTTTGCCCGTTCCCTTGCGAGGTTGAGCTCGGCGAATTGTTGTTTGCCGTGGGGCACGGCGGCGTTGTAGCGGCCGATATTGAAATTGATCTTTTTGCGGTGGTCCATGTCCTCCGCCTTTACGGTGCTACGCGCGATAAAATTGGCGGCGGTATCTGTCATTTGTTTTTCTTTTCTGAGAAGTAAGTTTCCGCGACCTGGGTGAGCGCGCCGTAGAATTCTTCGCCATACTTGCGGATCAGGGCTTCTTTGAGAAAGATGTAAACCGGAACTTTTAATTTCTTACCCTGAACGCAGGCGGGGCTGCACATGGATTCGCGGGGCTCGTAGTTCACCGTCTCTCCCATCCTGTTCTTCCCGGTCTTGATAGGGTAGAGATGGCAGCTGATGGGCTTTTTCCAGGTGGTCTTGCCGTCATAGTAAGCCTGTTCGAAGCTGCACTTGATGACGCCTTTGGCGTCCCGGAAGCCATAGGCGCACATCTTCCCTTCGATAGTAGGCGTGACCCAGCCGAATTCCCGGTCGTACTGATAGCGGCCGTTCTTTTCGATCTCTTTGATGCCGGCGGGGGTAAGGTAGGGCTTTACAATTTCGTAGACCTCGTTGACGTGGTCCATTTCTTTTTTTTCCAGGGGAGCGCCGGCGTCGCCGTCTTCGCAGCAGCCGCCTTTGCATTTGAGCAGGTCGCAGACGAACTGTTCGCGGATCACTTCGTCACTAACCAGGATGTTGTCTATGGCTATCATTCTGCCAACAAATATAAGTTATTTGTCCTTCCACCGAAAGGTGTTGATCAGGTGTTCCATATCCTTCTCCAGGAACTTGTTGACGATGCCCAGGGAGTCTTCGTTTGGGGTAGTATCGAAATAGAGCGCGCCGCGAAGGAAATGGCGAGTGGTGTCGCTGAGGAAGAATTGATTGGCGGTGGCGGCGTTGCCGCCTACGTTGAAGAAGATGCCGCCGATGCCGTTGGCGGTCTGGATGACTTGCTGGTCGATGGAGCTGGCTTTGTAGGTATGTTTGAAGGTCATCTTGAAGGCGTCGTCCCGCAGCTTGTCGAATGAGTTGGGACCTATTGCCTTGTAGCTGACGTAGATGCGGGCGGCGAAGCGGGGGAAGTCGATGTTGATCCAATAGGGGTTTTCCGGGACGGAATCGAAAAAGGTGCTGTCCTTGACGACATTGGCGTAAACGGGATACTCGAAAGTATAGGGGAAGCCTGGCTGATCGAAGGTCTGGTATTGGTGAGGGGGGAAATCGATCTTAAAATAGCCGCGTCTTTTAGGTGTGTAGACGCTATTGCAGGAAAGGAGGAAGAGGAGCAGGATGGAGAAGCGGGAAAGCGCGTTGACAGACATGAATGGGGGTTTAAGGTTGCATCCGGATGACGACTTTTACTTTTTTTATGCGGCTGCTGTCGGCGTCCAGCACGGTGAATTCGAAGTCCCCGGTGTGGACGATGTCGTTGATCTTGGGGATATCGCCCGAGAGCTCCAGGATGAGGCCGGCGAGGCTATCGCTGTCGCCTTTGACCTTATCGAAGGTATCGACGGGGAGATTCATTGTCTTGCAGACGTCGTGAAGCATGGTCCTGCCTTCGAAAACGTAGCTGCCGTCCTCCTGGCGTTTGTTGACGGTTTCTTCGTCGTCGAATTCGTCCCGGATATCGCCGATGACCTCTTCCAGGATATCTTCCAGGGTGACTATGCCGCTGGTGCCGCCGAATTCGTCGACGACCACGGCAAAATGGATCTTTTTCTGCTGAAACTCCTGTAGCAGGTCTTCTATGAGCTTGTGTTCGTGGACGAAATAGATGGGTCGAAGAAGGCTATGCCAGCTGAAATCGTCGGGTTCGGTGAGATAGGCGATGAGGTCGCGGCTATGGATCATGCCGGCCAGTTCGTCCAGGCTGCTCTTGTAGATGGGCAGGCGGGAATAGTGTAGCTCTTCTATCCGTTGTTTGAGCGCTGCGAAGGACAGGTGGAAGCTGGCGCCGCAGACGTCCAGCCGGGCGCGCATGACCTGGCGGACGGTGATGCTGCCGAACTTGACGATGCCCTTGAGGATATTGCGCTCTTCCTCGGAGGTTTCGTTCTGGACGGACTTGTCTATTTGATAGCCAAGCTGTTCGATGATCAGGCCCGGTTTTTTGCTGCCGAAGATGCGTTCGAGTCCTTCGCTTCGGCTTACGGCCCAGCCGCCGACGCGACGAAACATCAGGTGAACCAGCTCGATGATCCCGGAGGTATAGTAGGCGAACTGGAGGTTATTTTGTGTAGCCCAGATCTTAGGCATGACCTCGCCGAAGAGGATCATGACAAAGGCTACCAAGATGACTTTTATGAGGAATTCGAAGAGCCAGAAGCTTTGTTTCAGGAGGACCATCTCGTCGATGAGAAAGTTGGCGAGGATGATGATGGCGATATTGATGATGCTGTTGGCTATCAGCAAGGAAGCAAGCAAGGTCTTGGGATCTTCCAGCAGGGAGACGATGCGGCGCCAGGAGGTATCCTGTTTGGTCTTGAGGATATTGATATCCTTGAAAGTGAGTGAAAAGAAAGCCACTTCGGACCCTGAGAGGACAAAAGAGAGGAGAAGGAGGAACAGGATAATAATAGCCAGGATGGTAGTGGCCTGTGGATTGATAATTAAGGGCAACAAGGGAAGCTCCAAAATAAAGAGGTTTCGTTAATCAAACTAAAGGTGGTAACCGCTAAAATGGCAGGTCTTCGGAGGGTTCACCCAGGGGAGCGGCATCGCTGCCGGGGATCCCTTCGATCCCGCTTTCCGGATGGTGGATGGGTGGGTGGGCGGGGCCGTCGGTACGTTTAT
>JAMFRX010000199.1 GCA_026224995.1 Puia dinghuensis | reverse complement strand
GCGGGGTTGGGGAACAAGGACAATGCCTGTGTGCCGGAAGGCGCGGTCAGCAGCATTATGGTGCTATAGCTGAATTTTCCGTCTTTGTCGGTTTGCCTGATCCGGTAGAAGGCCGAGCCGACGAGCGCCATGGATGCCGTATAGTCATATTGATGCTGCCCGTCACCCTGGCCGGGCAGGGTGGCGATCGTGGCGAAATTCTTACCATCATTGCTTTCCTCTATGGCATAGCTTTCCACGTTCTGCTCTTGCACCAGCCAGTCCACCTGTGCCTCTTCCTGGTTGTTAAGCACCGCTATCACCTTTAACCAGGTGAGCGGAAGCGTCGTTCCGCCTGTCGTGGCGAAAAAGCCGCTGAAGCCCGCGACAGGAAAACTGGCTTGCCACAGGCCATTCTGATACAGCACGCTGGCCGGGGTTATCAATGTCACCGTGCCGGAATAGGATCCCGGAGTGCCTGTGCCGTCGCTGCTGGTGCCGCTGATCTTGGTAAAGTTGAGATTGCTCTTATAGCCCTGGGCATCCGCCGCGTCTACGGGTAGCGGGGGATAGTCTCCGGCTGCTACGGCCGCCTGGGCGTTATAGGCCGTAAACTGGTCTTGAGTAAAGTAAAGGGTCACCGTGCCGGTGGCGCCGGAAGCGTTGGTGGTGGGTGTTATCTCGTAATGCCTTTGCAGGTAGGGCTTTCCGGCACCATCGGTCTGGATAGTAGGGTCTGTCCAGACTTTAGCCGTAACGACCCCGCTCACGGGCGCGGTACCGCTTTGGTCCACTTTGGCGATCAGATCGGCGCAATCCAGGTCATAATACGACGTGGCGGCCTGATCGCGCATATTGGCTCCGGCAGGCAGCAGGCCGGTGAAGATCGGCGCAGGGCCGGTATTAATGGGATTTACCTTATTGACGATCGTTCCATCGCCGAGCTCGCCTTCTATGTTCCGCCCCATGCCCCAGACGCCGGCATCGGAGGTCGTCGCGATGTCGAACTCCAGGCCGCCAAAAACACCCGTCCAGTTCGTGGCCGTGCCGCTTTGCGTTGGAACCAGGAGTTGTGTGACCGTTCCGTTACCCAGTTCTCCCAGGTCATTTTGGCCCCAACCCCAAAGCTTTCCATCTGACGTAATAGCCATGGATTGATAGTATCCACCTGCGATATCGATCCAATTGGTCGCCGTCCCGATCTGTTCGGGGCCATTGATGGCATTGGTAGTAGTGCCGTCACCCACAGCCCCATAATAATTGGCGCCCCAGGCCCAGAGCTTTCCATCTGACGTAATAGCAAGGGAGTGGTCGTAGCCGGCGGAGATCTTCGCCCAATTGGTCGCTGTACCGATCTGCTCGGGCGCCGATACTGCTGCCAGGGCAGGATTCCCATCGCCCAATTCGCCTTCTCCGTTAGCTCCCCAGGCCCATAAGGTCCCATTCTTTTTTAGGGCCAGGGTATGGTAGTTGCCGGTTGAAACGACCGCCCAGTCATTATCGGTCCCTACCTGGCTCGGCACGTTGGAGGGACTGCCGTCGGGTGTGCCTAAAATGCCGTATCCCCAGCCCCATAATGTCCCGTCGGCGCGAAGTCCGAAACAGTGCACTTCGTCTGCTGATAAGGCAACCCAATTCGTGGCCGTGCCGATCTGCTCCGGCACTAAGGTGGAATTGGTGGTACCATCGCCTAACTGGCTTACGTCGTCAGAACCCCAGGCCCAGAGCTTTCCGTCGGCGGTGATACCATAGGCGGATCGGTTGCCGGCGGCGATCGCCATCCAATTGGTGGCCGTTCCGATTTGTTCCGGCACTGTACTCCCGTTGGTAGTGCCATCGCCTAGTCCGGCGCCGTCGTTCCCCCAGGCCCATAGCGTACCATCGTTCTTGATACCGAGCGTAATAGTAGCGGTGTTCCCGGTAACAACCCTGGAAAAATAGGTACACTGCCCAAGCGCATCTTCGGCCGCAATCAGTGAGATTAAAAACACACTCGCAATAAATGATCTTCGAAAGAGGAGGGAGGTAAAAAATGTTGTCATGATCTTGTTTTAATGAAGAGGAAATACCAGGGAGGAAATGGATGATAGGAGGCCAATCGATCAGGACAATGGATGGTGTAGTTGGTAGAAAAAGGCAGATCGGTCCTAAAAGTAGGGGCTGAGCTCCATCCCTGGAGGCGAGTTCTCACCAACGGTGGGATTGAGCTTATTTCCGGCATAAAAATGCCCCCGGCAAAACCGGGGGCATTCAGTTGATCAGCTGGCTGGAAGACCCTTATTGCCGCGTATGCAGGAGCGCCTTGAAGTTCGCCTTGCGTTCACCTTCGGGCAGCGACACGATGCGCTTTATTCCTTCCGGATAGATCATCCATTCACCATAGTGGGTAACCCCTAGTGCCGTGACTGCCCGGGTGAAGTCGTCCGTCGCCAGAACCTTGTCCGCCGGACCGAGGAAAGGCTGCCCTGTTCGCCCCGCCTCCGCCTTCAGCGAGTCGTACCGGAATATCCAGGTCAGGTCAAGCGATAGTTTCTCCCTGGCCACCCGATCAGACAAAAGGGGATCGCCCTTCACCGCATCGGAGGCCTGTGCGACCAGGCCGGTAAGCTGGTTCATGACGTCCAGGGTCAGATAGGTATAGTCGAAGCTGTAGATAGAAAGCATTTGCGGATGCTTGTCGAAAGAAGTTTGTACCAGATTGATGAATTGACCCAGGTAAGGACCCGCGGCCCCGTAGAAGCCTTGAAGGAACTCGGCACGCAGAAGGTCCTGGTCGAGCTCCGGATTCCATAGCAGCTTGCCCGTGACCCAGGAACGCATTTCTTCGAAATCGCCGATCCCATTGGTAAAAT
>JAMFRX010000030.1 GCA_026224995.1 Puia dinghuensis | reverse complement strand
GTTGTTGAGCACGAAATCCTTTTTTGGAGACCCGTCCGCATTGTATCGCCAGTCCCTGAACAGGTTGTCGCCGAATCCATCGCGGCTGGTAGCTTTGAGGAAGCGGGCGGGGATGATCTGGTCGGTATCCACATTCTCGAGGTGAACGGGGACGGCGGTGGAAGTGATCTTATCTATGGCTTTGGACATTTCTTGTTTTTTAGATGTATTCACGGATATCGGCTACTTCCCCGGTGATGGCGGCTACGGCTGCCGTGAGCGGGCTGGCTAGCAGTGTACGGGCATTGGGTCCCTGTCGTCCTTCGAAGTTGCGGTTAGAGGTAGAGATACAATATTTACCCGCGGGGATCTTGTCTTCGTTCATTCCCAGGCACGCCGAACATCCTGGCTGACGGAGCAGGAACCCGGCATCTGCGAAGACCTTGTCGATACCTTCTCTAATAGCCTGCTGCTCTACCTGCTTGCTTCCCGGGACGATCCAGACTTCTACGTTGTCGGCCTTCTTACGGCCTTTTACAAAGGAGGCTACAAGCCGGAGGTCTTCGATCCGCGAGTTAGTGCAGCTGCCGATGAAGACGTAGTCTACTTTTTTGCCTTTTATAGGGGTATCGGCCTGCAGACCCATATACGCGAGGGCCTTGGGGTCTGCCGAAGCGGGGATCTGCCCGCTGACGCCAATGCCCATGCCGGGGTTGGTGCCATAGGTGATCATAGGCTCTATCGCGGCAGCATCGAGGGTGATCTCACGATCGAATCTGGCGCCTTCATCAGAATAAAGCTGTTTCCATTCGGCAAGCTTCTTATCCCACTGCGCTCCCTTTGGTGCGAACTCCCGCCCCTCGAGATAGCTGAAGGTCGTTTCATCGGGGGCGATCATCCCGCCACGGGCGCCCATCTCGATGCTCATATTACAGATGGTCATACGACCTTCCATCGACAGGCTCCGGATGGCAGAGCCGGCATATTCGACGAAGTAGCCGGTGGCGCCGCTGGCGGAGATATGTGCTATGATATAAAGGATGATATCTTTAGAGATGACGCCTTTGTTGAGCTTTCCTTCCACGTTTATACGCATCAGCTTAGGCTTGCTTTGCAGCAGACACTGGGTAGCCATGACCATCTCCACCTCACTGGTGCCGATGCCGAAGGCGATGGCGCCGAAGGCTCCATGGGTAGACGTATGGCTGTCGCCGCAGACAATGGTCATACCGGGCTGGGTGATGCCCAGCTCCGGCCCTATGACATGGACGATACCCTGATAAGGATGGCCAAGACCGTAAAGCTCCACATCATGCTTCCTGCAGTTGTCGACGAGCGACTGCACCTGCAGGCGGGACAGCTCTTCTTTTATAGGGAGGTGCTGATCCAGCGTAGGTACATTATGGTCCGCGGTGGCTACGATCTGCTTGGGGCGGAAGAGCTCTATTCCCCGCTTTTCAAGCCCACTGAATGCCTGGGGGCTGGTAACTTCATGGATGAAATGCCTGTCGATATACAGCACGGAAGGACCGCCTTCAATAGTTTTGACGACATGACGGTCCCAGATCTTTTCGAATAATGTATTTGGCATAGATAACTTTATACTGTGGCAAGGGAGGATTGATAGGCTTTGGATAGCTGATGCAGGTCTTCTTCCACGACTTCCTTTTTCGTGTCGGCGACCTGAAGAAAGTGCTGATACAGGGCATCGATATCATTCCTGTTAAAAGAATACCCGATCTTCTGCAGCCGGAAGGCCAGGGCGCTGCGGCCGCTCCGGGCGGTGAGGACGATACGGGACTCGCCTGCGCCTACATCTTCGGGATTGATGATCTCATAGGTGCTCGCGTCTTTCAGAAACCCGTCCTGATGGATGCCGGAAGAATGCGAGAAGGCATTGGCACCCACAATAGCCTTATTGGGCTGCACGGGCATCCGCATAGTGTCGGAGACCAGCCGACTCATAGGATTCAGCTCCTGCGCATTGATTCCCGTATAGAACCCGAGCTGCTGATGCTGCTTGATGACCATGACGACTTCTTCGAGAGAAGTGTTACCGGCCCGTTCGCCCAGCCCATTGATAGTACACTCGATCTGCCTGGCTCCATTGCGGATGCCGGCGATGCTATTGGCTGTAGCCAGCCCCAGATCATTATGACAATGACAAGATATAATGGCCTTATCGATATTCGGAACCTTATTCTTCAGCCACGCGATCTTCTCCCCATACTGGTCTGGCAGACAGTAGCCGGTAGTATCGGGGATGTTGACGACGGTAGCACCTGCGGCGATGACGGCTTCTACAACGCGGGCGAGATAGTCGTTATCGGTCCGGCCGGCATCTTCGGCATAGAACTCCACGTCATCGACGAAGTTCTTCGCCCATTTGACGGCCTGAACGGCCCGCTGCAGGATCTCTTCCCGCGTAGAGTTGAATTTATTCCTAATATGCGAATCGCTGGTCCCAATGCCGGTATGGATGCGGGGACGCCGGGCGGGCTTCAACGCCTGAGCAGCGGCTTCGATGTCTTTTTCCACGGCCCGGCTAAGACCACACACGGTGGCATCCTTGACGATCCGGGCTATCTCCTCCACAGAATGGAAGTCGCCAGGACTGGAGATAGGGAAGCCGGCTTCGATGATGTCGACTCCCAGCGCCTCCAGCTGAAGCGCCAGCTCGACTTTTTCCTTGGTATTGAGCTTACAGCCGGGGACTTGCTCTCCGTCACGGAGGGTGGTATCAAAGATGAAGATTTTCTCGTCGGACATTCAGAGTATTTTAAAAGTTAATAAATTTAGGTTTGTTTAACTTTGGTTTAAAATCATAATTAGGGGAGCTTTACACCGTTTACTGGGGGTAAAATCGCCTGAAACCCAATGCAGTCAAGGGTTTTAACTATTAAAATTACGATGCCCAACCGATCGTCAGACACTCTTTTCCAATTGATTAAGTCGCTCGAAAAGTCCGAAAAACGGAATTTCAAGCTCTATATCAAGCGCAATTCCGCCAGCAATGACCTCAAAAGTATCCAGCTATTCGATGCGCTCGACAAGATGGACGACTACGACGAGGCCCAATTGCTAAAAAATAAAAACCTCCTCAAACAGCAGCTTTCCAACGCCAAAGCCCACCTGTACCGCGAGATCTTATCCAGCCTCCGCCTCATCCGCCAGGAAGAAAACATTGATATTCAACTACATGAGCAGCTGGACTTCGCCCGTATCCTCTATAACAAGGGGTTGTATTTGCAGAGCCTCAAGACCCTCGACCGCATCAAAGAACTCGCACGGTCCCATAACCAAATCACCTTCCTCCTGCAGGTCCTATTCTTCGAAAAGACGATCGAAGCCCTCCATATCACCCGAAGCATGCAGGACCGCGCAGACCAGCTGGCCTCCGAAGTCAATGACGTCAATGACCACCTCCAACTTATAAGCACCCTCAGCAACCTCGCCCTGGAACTATATAGCTGGTATATCCGCAACGGCGTAGCCCGCAACGAAAAAGACGAAGCGGCAGTACAGGAATTCTTCGAGAAGAACCTCCCCGCCGACCTCAACCGCTGCCAGGGCTTCTACGAAAAGCTATACCTCTACCAAAGCTTTTGCTGGTACGCCTTCATCCGCCAGGATTTCCTCCTGTACTACCGCTACACCCAGAAATGGGTAGACCTCTTCGAAAAAGAACCGTTCATGGTGGTCGTAGAGACATCCCACTATATCAAAGGCATGCATAACCTCCTGAGCGCTCATTTTGACCTCCTCAACGACCAGAAGTTCCGCGAGACCCTAAAACAATTCGAAGAGTTCAGCGAGTCGGAGATCGTCCGCAATAACGTGAATAACCGAATCCAGTCGTTCGTCTATCTCTATATCTCTAAGCTCAACCAACACTTCATCGACGGCACCTTCACCAGCGGCCTGACCCTCGTCCCCTATATAGAAGAAAAACTAAAAGAATACTGGATCTACCTCGACCGCCACCGCATCCTC
>JAMFRX010000198.1 GCA_026224995.1 Puia dinghuensis | reverse complement strand
CTGCATAAGGAGCAGCTGGAATTCGAAGTAGCGCATCCGAGCCAGCGGAGCTATAAATAAGAATCAAAAATTAAAAGTATCCACTAAGTGTAATATATGGAACACTATACAATGAACCTCACCCTCAAGGTCTGGAGGCAGAAAAATAAAAAAGATAAAGGCCAGTTCAATACGTATTCCGTGAGCGATATCTCCAGCGAGATGTCCTTCCTGGAGATGTTCGATGTGCTGAATGAGCGGCTGGTGGTGGAGGGGAAGGAGCCCATCGCCTTCGACCATGACTGTAGGGAAGGGATCTGCGGCATGTGTTCCATGTATATCAACGGCAAGCCCCACGGGCCCTGGGAAGGGACGACCACCTGCCAGCTCCACATGCGGGCTTTCAAGGACGGCGATACCATCGTCGTTGAACCCTGGCGGGCAGTTGCCTTCCCGGTGATCAAGGACCTGGTGGTGGACCGCAGCGCTTTCGACCGCATTATACAAGCCGGCGGGTTTATCTCCGTGAATACGGGGAATGCCGTGGATGCCAATGCCATACCCATAGACAAGGACAAGGCGGACACCTCTTTTGCGGCTGCGGCCTGCATCGGCTGCGGCGCCTGTGTAGCGGCCTGTAAGAACAGCTCGGCGCTGCTCTTCGTGGCGGCTAAAGTGTCTCATTTGGCGCTGCTTCCCCAGGGCAATCCTGAGCGGAAGACGCGGGTGACGGATATGGTTGCGCAGATGGACAAGGAAGGTTTCGGCAGCTGTACGTCTACCGGCGCCTGTGAGGCGGTATGCCCCAAGGAGATCTCGATCACAAATATCGCCCGGCTGAACGGAGAGTATGGCAGGGCGGGGCTGACGACCGACAAATAGCTTGATTAGCCCTGCCTTCGGCAGGGCAATGAATAAAAAAGGAGCCGGCTGGAAAGCCGGCTCTTTTTTTGTAATTTCGCGCCCATGATTAGAGTGAACAATGTCACCCTTTCCTTTGGTAAAAGGGTATTATTCGACGAGGTCAACCTTACCTTCAATAAAGGGAACTGTTATGGGGTCATCGGCGCCAATGGGGCCGGGAAATCGACTTTTTTAAAGATATTATCGGGGGAGGTCGACCCTACCAAGGGGACGATAGAGATCACCCCGGGGGAGCGCATGGCGGTCCTCAACCAGAACCACTTTGCCTTCGACGAGTGTACGGTGCTGAATACGGTGCTCATGGGACACCAGAAGATGTGGACCGTGATGCAGGAACGGGATACCATCTATGCCAAGGCGGACTTTACCGAGGCCGACGGTATCCGGGCCGGGGAGCTGGAAGGCGAGTTCGGCGAGATGGGCGGCTACACCGCGGAGAGCGATGCGGCGGCCCTGCTGAGCGACCTGGGGGTGAAGGAGGCTGTCCATGGCACGCTGATGAAGGAGATGCAGGGTGCGCAAAAGGTGCGGGTGCTGTTGGCGCAGGCCCTCTACGGTAATCCGGACATCCTGATCCTGGATGAACCTACCAATGACCTGGACGTCGAGACCATCAACTGGCTGGAGAACTTCCTGGCTGACTACGAGAACATCGTGATCGTCGTCTCCCATGACCGTCACTTCCTGGATGCGGTATGTACGCATGTGGCCGACGTAGACCGCCAGAAGATCAAGATCTTTACCGGCAACTATACCTTCTGGTATGAAACGTCGACGCTGATGGCGCGTCAGGCTACGGATAAAAACAAGAAAACGGAGGATAAGCGTGCGGCGCTCATGGATTTCATCGCACGGTTCTCCGCTAATGCCAGTAAGTCCAAGCAGGCTACCAGCCGGAAGAAGGCCCTGGAAAAGCTGACCATCGAAGACATCGAGCCTTCCAACCGGCGTTATCCCGGCATCATCTTCAAGCAGCTGCGGGAAGTGGGCAACCAGATCCTGAATATCGAGAAGCTGTCCAAGAAGGCGGAAGACGGCCGAACGCTGTTCTCCAATGTCACGTTCAGCGTCAACAAGGGCGATAAGATCGCTTTTGTCAGCAGAGATCATCTGGCGCTCACCAGCTTCTTTGATATCATCAACGGGGAGCTGGCAGCCGATGGGGGTAAAATAGAATGGGGCACGACGGTGACAAAAGCCTACCTGCCCAATGACAATACCGAATTCTTCGAAGGACAGCATATCAATCTGATGGATTGGCTGCGCCAATTCGCGCCGCCGCATGTCACCGATGTGGACGAGCCCTTTCTTCGAGGTTTCCTGGGGAAGATGCTCTTCAGCGGAGATGAGGTGCTGAAGAACACCAACGTATTATCCGGGGGTGAGAAGGTGCGGTGCATGCTGAGCCGGATGATGCTGCAGGATCCCAATGTCGTGATCCTGGACGAGCCTACCAACCATCTGGACCTGGAGTCCATCCAGTCGTTCAACGAAAGCATGAGCAATTTCAAGGGGATCGTCCTGCTGACGTCCCATGACCATACTTTCCTGCAAACCGTGGCCAACCGGGTGATAGAGCTGACGCCGAAGGGGATCATCGACCGGCTGATGTCGTTCGACGAATACCTGGAAGACGCGCGCGTAAAGCAGCTGCGGGAAGAGCTCTATCCGCGGGAGGCGCTGGTCAAGGCGTAGGGTCGTCGATCCGTCCACCTGGCGGGCGATGTCCTGGCGGCCAGGGCCGGTTCCTGAACCGTTCGAGCAGCTCTTCGCGGGTTAAGACATGCTTGGCAGGCAGCTTCGGCCTGCTCAGTCGATAGGTAAAGCCCAGATGATAGGAAAACGCTTTGCTGGCCGTTTCCGTTTGGAAATACACGGTATATCTGCCAGTAGTATATTGCCACGTGAAAGTGCCATAGCCGCCATAGCGGAGCGCGTTTCCGGCCAGGCTGTCGTACACATGGGTATTTCTATAGTTGCTGCCCAGAACCCAGCCGCCGGCAAAGCGAAATCCAAAGTTCCCCTGCCGGGTACGGAAGACGAACTCGGTCGTCAGGCCTGCTGTCCCGAAAAAGGGCTGGCGGACGTTATAGCCCGTTAAGGTGTCTGCCAATTTCCGGCGAAACGACAGATAATCGCCAAATTCCCGATGGAGGTTCGTCTCGATGCCCAGGAAACGCCATTCGCCCTGCCCCATGGGGATCACCCCGTTCACTCCACCGCTGAAGCCGGCGCCGCCGAAGACATGTCCGCCGCTATAAGAATCTAATATTTTCGCATTCGCGGGAGGATAGCCGGTGACAAGAAAAGTATACGCTGTATCCCATTTTCCCAGTTTGTAGCTGCCGAGGTCGAGGTCGGCGCCGTAATACCATTGCAACATGCCCTGGTGCTGGGCGACATAGACCGATGCCTTACCGGCTGCGAGAAAATCCGTTCTATTCTCATTGGCCGTGCCGGCAAACCCGGAACCACGGATGTAGATGGCAGTAGGAGTCGT
>JAMFRX010000029.1 GCA_026224995.1 Puia dinghuensis | reverse complement strand
GGAGTAGACGATGTCGGCCAGGAAGTAAGCGAGAATGATCTTATAATAGGATTTTTTGGACCAGGGCATTTTTGCCCGGATGTAGAGCATGAGCCGCACGTTACCCTCCCAGACCAGGAAGGCGACGACGATAAAGAAGAGGTAGCAGGCCGCCAGTTCGGAATGGCTGTAAAGACGGTTGGTGATCAGGCCGGTGAGATTGGGGACGAGGATTCCCAGGGTTGGGATACCCACGATCTTGACCACCTTGTCGTTTAAAGCAAGTTGTTTGTTCATAGCAGTGCCAGTTAGGCCAGGGGCCTGAGCGAATCAATTTTTTATTGTTGGGAATTGGATAGGCGACGGTGTAGTAGATCGGAATAACGTGAAGTACTTCAATTGTGATGTGATAGAAAAGTTAATTTATTGTAAAAGACAGGCAGACTGGTTGATCGGCTGCGATTGCTTACGCAATCTAAGCCGGGCTGTTGTCTTTGAAGGGCCCTCCGGGCCCTTTGGTACTCATATTTGAACCATTGGAACCGGAAAATTCCCGTTTGGGTCAGTTTATCCAATTGCCGATAAAAAATGTTCCTAACTTTCCATTGTCATAAACTTATTCCGGGGTAAAGGAATTTTCTCTAATGGGCAACTTCCCCGGATCTTATAACAGTTGTCCTTAGAAGTTTTCTCATGTGATCCGCAGGTGGTTTCTACCACCTGCTCTTTTTTTTCAATCCTTTGTGCTTTTTCTTCAACGAATTTCAGGTGCGGGCAGGTGAGCTTCTTCGGTGGATCCCGGGGCGGGCCAGTCATCTAATCAGCGGCCGGCGGGGCGGCTGAAAAAGCGGTCGGCCGGCCAACGGGAGGTGTTTTTTGGCTATCTTTAAGCATGTCGAATCAAATGAACCGTACGCTGGGCCCACTTATGGTATGGGGGCTGGGCGTAGGCTATGTAATCTCCGGAATGTATATGGGCTGGAATTTAGGGCTGGTGGAAGGGGGGACGGAGGGTCTCGCCATCGCCACGGCCGGGGTTATCGTGCTGTATATCACCTTTACGTTCTCTTATACGGAGCTTGCCTGCGCCATTCCCCGGGCCGGGGGTGTTTTCGACTACGCTACCCGGGGCCTGAACAGGGATCTGGGCTTTGTGGCAGGGACGGCGCAGCTGATCGAATTCCTGTTTGCGCCGCCGGCCATTGCCGCGGCTATCGGGGCCTATTTGCAGAACTTCCTGCCTGGTATCCCGGTGTTGCCTATTGCCATTGTCTCCTACCTGCTCTTTACGGCGCTTAATATTTATGGGGTGAAGGCTGCGGCGGGGTTCGAGCTGGTGGTGACGGTGCTGGCCGTGGTGGAGCTGTTGATCTTTTCCGGGGTCACCTTACCGCATTTTTCCTGGATGAACATGCAGCGCAATGCTTTTCCCCATGGCTGGAGGGGGGTATGGGCGTCGGTGCCTTTTGCGGTTTGGTTCTTCCTGGGACTGGAAGGGGTAGCCAATGTAGCGGAGGAGGCGATCCGGCCGCAGCGGACGGTGCTGTTGGGTTTTGGCTTCGCCCTGCTCACCCTGATAGTGCTGTGCGTGCTGGTCTTCCTGTCGTCCATAGGTGTGGCCGGGTGGGAGGCCATCGTATACGCTTCGCCGGGAGGCCCTACTTCCGACAAGCCGCTGCCGCTGGCGCTGGCGAAGGTCACGGGCGGGGGAGGCTGGGCTTATCACCTGCTGACGACGATTGGGCTGATGGGGCTGATCGCTTCTTTTCATGGTCTGATCCTTGCGGCGGGCCGGGCCACGCTGGAGTTCGGCCGGGTGCGTTATCTGCCGCCTGCGCTGGGGCGGATCCATCGGCGCCGGGGGACGCCGGCGAATGCCCTGGTGGTGAATATGGTCATCGGTCTTGTTGCGTTGCTGTCGGGCAGGACGGATGAGATCATCACCATTTCGGTGCTTGGCGCGTTGACGTTGTATGTGCTGTCGATGATCACGCTATTGGTGCTGCGAAAGAAGGAGCCGGGGCTGGAGAGGCCTTTCCGGGTGCCGCTGTATCCGGTGTTTCCCATCGTGGCGCTGGGGATCGCTTCGGTGTGTCTGATCGCCATGATCACGTTGAATATTAAATTATCCATCATC
>JAMFRX010000197.1 GCA_026224995.1 Puia dinghuensis | reverse complement strand
GGTATACGCCATCCCCTGCTGCGGAATAGGATAAAGCTCGTCACCGGCATTCAGCAGCGTCCGTTCATAAGGATCGGTGATATGTTTGTAGAAAAGACCTGCTTGCAGCAGATCTTTTCTACTATCTTCATACCACTCCCACCGCAGATCTGCATTGTCGGCCCTCGCCCTGCGCAGGAACGGATTCCCCGCCTCCACATAGTCCTCATACTGAATGGAATAAAAGGTCACATCATACAAGGCCGGTCTGCTGATGCTCCTGTACCACGATGCCCGCAGATCCTGCCGCTCGCCAAGCCGGTATTTCAGCTGCGCGCTCGGCAGGTAGTCATAATAGTGTATCGCCCCCTCCTTCCCATAGCTCACCGTGGGATCGACGGCGCTCACGAATTGCTGGGTCGTATGCTCATACCGCAAGCCCGTCCCCCACTCCGCCTTCCGCCCCTTCCACTGCAGCGACACATAGCCCGCGCCAATATATTCCTGCGCCGAATATGTATTGGGGTTGTTGACCGCTCCCAGAGGGTTCTGCGGGCCGTTACCATTGGTCCACTGCGCATGGTAGATGTCCACAAAAGGCTGGCCTTCCGTGCCGGTGATCGCAGGCTGGAAGATATAGCTGTTGTAAAAATTGGTCCTGTCCTTCTCGCGATAGAGCCCGCCCGCACCCAGCGCCAGCACATGGCTGCCCACAGGGCGCCGGTAGTCTAAATAGAGATAGTTGGACCAGTCGCGCTCCCGATTGCGCAGCCAGATCCGCGTCAGCGGGTCCAGCAGCAACGGGCTCTGTTGGATACTGCCATTCGGCTGCTCGATCCGCGCCGTGCCGGCAGACAGCTCCGACCAGTCCGGATAAAGTCCCTTCGCCACCGACCAGGCCGAAGTCCAGCGGAGACTGAGCCCCCGCCCTATCCGATGGTCACCCTGCAGGCTTCCGCTATAGACATGCTGCAGGTGGACGCGGCTGCGGTCGCTTATGGTTATCCTCCCCGTGCCTGGCTCGGAACGACCCTCGCTCAGGCTGGTGTCGACCCTATACCGGCTTTCGATATCCTGCTGGCTGGCATAAAACTGGTAAAAGCTAATGGTGTTGCGCGGGTTCAGCACATAGTCGAGCTTCGAATGCAGTCCCTCACGGATCAGCGTGGCCGAATATTGGTTTTTGTAGAAGTCCGTCAGCCCCGGTGTATTGTTGAGCTGCGGCTCGTTATTCTGCGGAATGAAGTCATCCGGGGCGCCGCGCTTGATATTTTGATAGTCCGCCGCCAGCAGGACGCCGACCCTGGAACCCAGGAACCGCCGCCCCCAGGTGATGCTGCCCAGCGCATCCGGCGCAGGCTGGGTATTCCGGAAGGAGAGATTGGCCTTGGTAAAATCGCCGCCCGTAGCCTGGTAGGCCGGTCCATGCAGCTCGTATGGCGATCTCTGCTGGATCACATGCTGGTCGAAGGAAAGATAGCTTTGATTAAGAAACGTCTGATTATATCCGCTTGTCAATCTCACTTTCAGCATCGGTGTCTCCGGCGCATTGCGCAGGACCATATTCACCACACCGCCGATCGCATCGCCTTCCATAGCCGGGTCAAGGCTCTTGTAGACCTCCACCCGCTGCACCAGGTCGGCAGGGAAGATCGAAAGGGGGATATACCTGCTCTTGTCACCCGGACTGGGGATCTTTATGCCGTTAACGAGCGTGTAGTTGTATTTAGGGTCCATCCCCCGGATGATCGTCCTGTCCGACTGCCCCGAATTGTCGGTGGTCACCGAAAGGCCGTTCACCCGCCGCGTGACGTCGGCGACGCTAAGGTCGCTGGTGCGTTCGATGGCTTCTTCCGGAACGATGTCTACGATCAGCGATGCCGCCGCCTGCAAACGTATCGCCTGTCGCACCGACCCCGGGTCGGCATAGCCTTTCACCGTCACTTCGGGTAAGGAATCACGTTGCCTTGCCAACCGCACCGTATCCCGCCCCGTCTGCGCACGCACCTGCCCGCCCGCCAGCCAGGCGGCAACAACCAGCATCCAAACCGTTGCCCACCTCATATGTTAATGTTGATTGCCCGTCCCATCCGATTGATACGCGCCCATATCCTTCCCCGGCGGCGTGATCTCCGTAGCCCCAAAGACCGGATCCACCTTCACCGAGCCATAGACACTAAAGCCAGTATACCCTTTCCCGATAGCCATGGAGCTGCTCTGCAGGTGGAAGTCATAGCTCCCCACATAGTCGGCCCAGCTGAAGTTCACCGTTGTCGCCAGCGGCAGCGGATAGTTCACGAATTTAGGGTTATTGGTGCCCGGCGTGGTGGCGTTGCCGCCGTTGATATCCGAAGACTGCTGCACAGAGATAAAACCAGCAGGCAGGAACTGTGTAGTGATGCTCGTGTTGTCGCCATAGTTATAGGTATAGCCATAATGGACATTCACCGTATCCGCCGCGGGAGTAGAGCCGCCGCCGCCCAGCACGCTCAGCCCATAGGCGCAGTCTATGATCATATTGCTATAGGCATTGCCCCTGCCGCCATTCTCGAAATCGATGGAGCCGCCTTCCCCTGCCTTGGCCTGCCGGTAACCGGTAGTGACCACCGTATTGTTATAGCAGTTCATATTGGCCTGGGGGGAAAGACCGCCCGCATTGGCCGACTTGAACGCATTGCCGGTCCCGCCTACTACTACGTTATAGGCGATATCGCCGACGCTCCCGCTTTTCACATTCACGCATTCCCCCGCGCTGAACCCTACCTTCTCGAAAGTGTTGCGGAAGATCTCATACTTACAGCCCGCCGGCCGGATCATATCGTTGTTGCTGCCATAGAGCCAGCAGTCTTCCAGCACAAAGTTGCAGGCGGGGTTCTGCAGGAAGACGGCATACCGCGCCAGCCCCGCCCGGCTCGGCGCCGACAGCGGAGTGAGCCCTCCCGTATATTCCAAACGTGTCCATTTGAGGATGATATCGCCCGAGCCCGTACCGCCCTGGATACCGCCCCAATAGCCCTTATAGGCGGGATCGGTATTCGGATCCTGCGGATCCAAAGCTGCATTGGACTTCAGCGAGGCGTCGCTCACAGTAAAAAGATTCGGCTGTGCCTTCGTTCCCAGGCACAAAAAAGTCCCGTTCACCACGATACCC
>JAMFRX010000196.1 GCA_026224995.1 Puia dinghuensis | reverse complement strand
TATTGGGTTCAGGTAGAAGGCGCCATCACTCCCGCCGCCCTCCGCGAGCTGGAAGCCGGGGTCACCATTTCCGTCGACGGCAAGGCTTACCGTACCAAATCCTGTATCGTCGCTCCCTTTCACGCGCCACACCCGGTGCCGGACAGGCATCCGCCCATCCGCTACCGCGCGCAGATACCGACCACATGGATAAGCATGATCTTACGGGAAGGAAAGAACAGGCAGGTGCGGAAGATGACGGGGAAAGCAGGCTTCCCTACACTTCGGTTGATCCGTTACCGGATAGAAAAGCTGAGCGTGGAAGGGTTGAGCCCGGGAGAAATGCGAATGCTGGACAGGAGAGATATCTATTCGTTGTTGTTTGCCGAAAGGAATCACTAACTTGCCATAAAACATTGATATCATGCTCAAATCGATGACCGGCTTCGGACGTGCTGAACAGGCAGTAGGTGACAAGACCTTTCAGGTGGATATAAAATCCCTGAATGGAAAACAATTCGAGCTGCAGCTGAAGCTGCCAGGATTTCTGAAACCTTTTGAGTTTTCCATCCGAAAGCTGATCTCCGAAAAGCTAGGCCGCGGTTCGCTGGACTGTACCATTAGCCTAAAACAAACGGGTAATGCCAAGCCGGTGAGCATCAACACCGATCTGGCCAAAGCCTATTACCGGGCGCTGGCCGACCTCTCGAATGAGCTGCAGCTGGACCCCTCCAATATCCTCAGCACCCTTGTGAAGCTCCCCGAGGTCATCACCCCAACCGGCGAGACCCTCACCGATGCGGAATGGCTGGAATTTCAAAAAGTGATCCTCTCGGCCATCGAAGACCTCGACGCCCACCGCCTTAATGAAGGCGCTTCCCTGGAAGAGGACCTGCTCCTGCGCATTGGCAACATTCTCCGTCACCAGGACGAAGTCGTCAAGCTGGAACCCCTGCGCCAGGTGAAGATCCGGGAAGGGATCAAGAAACTGCTGGAAGAGCATGTCGGAAAAGAGAACTACGATGCCAACCGGCTGGAACAGGAGCTCATCTATTATATCGAGAAGATCGACATCACCGAGGAACAGGTTCGCCTCAAGAACCATTGCGACTACTTCCGGTCAATCCTCCGGGAAACGGACGAAGGGAAGGGAAAGAAGCTCTCCTTTATCTTACAGGAAATAGGCCGGGAGATCAATACTACGGGCTCCAAAGCCTATGATTCCACGATCCAGCAATGCGTGGTCCTTATGAAAGACGAGCTGGAAAAAGCGAAGGAACAGGTTTTGAATGTATTATAATACTGCTATTTTTGTATAAATACTTTTCATTGAAAAACCTTTTTGCAACCCTTCTGATCTTATTCACCGTTCACTGGATGGCCTGCTCACCCCCCGTCGGGGTCTTCGAGAAAGATATCACCCTCCCCGGTCAGCAATGGGAAAGCGGCTTCCGGCCCACCATCGACTTTAACATCAAGGAAGACGATACCACCTCCCGCTACAATATCTACCTGGTGCTCAGGCATACAGACGCCTACAACTACAATAATATCTGGATCAGGGGCACGGTCAGACAGCCGGGGGATACGGCCGCCCGCAGCGAACGCTACGATCTCCTGTTGGCCACTAATGACAAGGGATGGCTGGGCAGCGGGATGGATGATATCTATGAACACCGGGTCCAGATCCAGCAGGAGACGAAATTCAGCAGACCAGGCACGTATTCCTTTACCCTGGAACAGATCATGCGCGAAGACCCGCTCAAGCACGTGCTGAATATCGGCGTCCGGATAGAGAAGGTACCATAACCTATTATGCTATTCAAAAAGAAAAGGCTGGCGATCGCCATCACCGTGTATTGGGTCCTGCTGGCCTATATCATCAGCGGCCTTGTCTGGTGGTTCATAGCCCTGGACAGGCAAAACAGGCAGATGACCGCCTACCAGCTGCATGAGCTCAGGGCCGACGACCCCTACTATTCCGGAAAATCGAAGGCTATCCTGGCGGAAGAAAAAAAACAGACGGCCGCCTATGTCGGCGAAGGCAGCACCTACCTCCTGCTCATCCTGCTGGGCGCCCTCTTCGTCTACCGGGAAGTCCGCCGGCAGATCCGCCTGCAGCTGCAGCAACAGAATTTCATGATGGCGCTGACCCATGAGCTCAAAACACCGATAGCCGTTACCAAGCTCAACCTGGAAACCCTCCGCAAGCATAAGCTGGACGAACAGCGACAGGAGAAAATTATCCAGTCGGCCCTCCAGGAAACCGACCGCCTGGATGTCCTTGCGAATAATATCCTGATCGCTTCCCAGTTGGAAGGTGGCGGATACGTACAGTCCAAAGAACCCCTGGACCTCTCCGGCCTCGTACAGGGATCGATGCTGGAGCTCCGGCATCGCTTTCCCGAAAGACATTGGGAGGAACAGATAGAACCTGGCTGCGCCATAACGGGCGATGCCCTCCTCCTGGAGCTGCTGGTCAGCAACCTGGTGGAGAACGCGCTTAAATACTCTCCCCGCGAGGGCGCCATCGGCGTAAGCCTGGAAGGCAAGGGACGCCATACCCTGCTATCCATAAAAGACCAGGGGCCAGGCATCCCCGATGAAGAAAAAAAGCGCATCTTCGGCAAATTCTATCGCGCCGGCCACGAAGCGACCCGCAGCACAAAAGGCACTGGCCTCGGCCTCTTCCTGTGCCTGAAAATAGCCGAAGACCATAAAGCCACCCTTAAAGTAGCCGACAATTCACCAGTTGGGAGTATTTTTACAGTGACGTTTAAAACAGTATGAGCTCAAAAATCAACATCCTACTGGTCGAGGACGAAGAAAATCTCCACGAAGCCCTCAAGCTGAACCTCGAGCTCGAAGGCTATGAGATCACTTCGGCCTTCGACGGCAGCCAGGCGCTGAAAGCCGTTCACTCGGAGTACTTTGACCTGATCATCCTCGACGTCATGCTACCCGGTGTCGACGGTATCAGCGTCACCGAGACCATCCGCGTCCAGAACAACGATGTCCCCATCCTGATCCTGAGCGCCAAGAATGCCAGCGCGGACAGAGTTTTAGGTCTCAAAAAGGGTGCGGACGACTACCTGACCAAACCCTTTAATCTCGAAGAGCTGCTCCTTCGGATACAGAAGCTCATCGAGAAGAACAAGAAGATGCAGGAAAAAGGCGATCTCGGCGACGTATACAACTTTGGAAAGAATATCATCGACTTTAAGGCGCAGGAAGCCACCACCAAAGACGGCGACCGGATCCAGCTCAGCAAGAAAGAAGCCATGCTGCTGAAGCTGCTTATCGAGAACCGCAACGAAGTGGTGACAAGAGAAAAGATCCTGCAGGCCGTATGGGGCTATAACGTCTATCCGACGACCCGGACCATCGATAATTTCGTGCTTAACTTCCGTAAGTATTTCGAAGAGGACAGCCGCCACCCCAAGTACTTTCATTCCGTAAGAGGGGTAGGGTATAAGTATACCGAGTAGTGGTTGCTCCGCCTATTGAGCCTTCGGCTCAAAGAGCAGGGCCGTTTGTCTGGCCTTCGGCCGGGAAGGCTTCCAGCCTTCCTAGGCCAGCCTGTCGAGCATGCGTTCGGCCTGCCGCAGCAGCTGCTCCATATTCCACCGGTCATAGGCAGGAGTATAAAGATTCATCTCGCACTCATTGAGGACATTCTCCAGCGACAGAAGCGAGGTGTCATCCCAACCCCGCAGCTGAAGCTGGCGGAGACTGTTTTGCTTGCTGAGCTCGCTGGCCGGAAGATCGAACTTCTTGCTCATCGCCTTCCAGACAGCCCGGTTGACTTCCCGGTAAAAACCTTTTGAATCCCCGCTTTCGAAGAGCTGCTTCGCCTCAAGCAAAGGATCGGCGACAGGTACAGCTGGCACATAGGCGGTGACGCCGGCAGGAGGTGTGTAGGCCGCAGTAGCCGCGGTCTGAGCGCCCTGGCTGGCTGGTCGTTCAGGCCTTATTGCAGCAGGCGCGGGTCTCGCAGGCTTCACCGCGACGGCTTCTTTCTTTTCCTTTCCGCTCTTCCTGAGACGAAGGTTCTGGCGCCAGAAATATATCGCGACAAAGCCCAGCAGGAGGACGGCGATCATCCATTCCAGGTGATCGCGGGCAAGTTTTAGGATATCAGTGGGAGGAGAAGCCAGATTCCCCGCGGTATTGCCGGCCGGCTTCTTCGCATTTCTAATAGCCGGCGTTACCTGTATATCCAAAGCCTGGGTGCCTGCGGTCTT
>JAMFRX010000195.1 GCA_026224995.1 Puia dinghuensis | reverse complement strand
ATGGTAGAGAACAGCCTGATGGAGGTCCCGAATGGGCTGATAGAAGCGGCCAGGGCCATGGGTGCGACGCCGATACAGATCGTGCGCAAGGTGCTGCTGCCGGAGGCGCTCCCTTCGATCGTGAACGGGGCTTCTATCACCCTGATCGCCCTGGTGGGCTATTCGGCCATGGGCGGGGCCGTAGGAGCGGGGGGATTAGGGCAGATAGGTTATCAATACGGCTATGTCGGCTATGATATCGTCGTTATGAATACGGTGCTGGTGCTGCTGGTGGCGCTGGTATTCCTGATACAGCTAACCGGTGGGTACTTCGCGAGACGAGTAGATCACAGAAAATAAGAAATGATGCATATAAGCAAAGTAGCAATCGTAGTTTTTGCGCTGGTGGTACTGGCGGGATGCGGCAGAAAGCCTCATGATGCCAACCACATAAAGGTCGGCGTCGAAACCGGCCCCGAGTTCGCGATGGCCCAGGCGGCCCAGAAAGTGGCCAAGGACAAGTATGGGCTGGAGGTAGAGCTGGTCGCCTTCAACGACTACGTGATGCCCAACGAGGCGCTGCGGCAGGGGGATATCGATCTGAACGTCTTTCAGAACAAGCCTTTCCTGGACGTGCAGGCAAAACAGCGGGGCTATCATTTTGCTATTTTAGGCAACACCTTTGTCTATCCGCTTGCGGGATATAGCAGGAAGATCAAAAAGCTCGATGAGCTCGCCGACGGCGGGACGGTCATCATCCCCAACGATCCCACTAATTCCGGAAGGGCGCTGCTCCTCCTGCAGACGGCGGGATTGCTGAAGCTCCGGGAGGGCGTGGGTCTGCTGCCTACGGTAAACGACATCGCGAGCAATCCTAAAAATTTGAAGATACTCGAGCTGGAGGCGCCGCAACTGCCACGCGCGCTGGATGATCAGGCGGTGAGCATCGCGGTCATCAACAACACTTTTGCCGCCGCGGCGGGGCTGGTCTCCAAACGAGACGGGCTCTTTATCGAGGACCAGCATTCCCCTTACGTGAACATCCTTGTCGCCCGGGAAGAAAACAAGGATCAGGACAACTTACACAAGTTCGTATTGTCTTATCAGTCGCCTGAAGTAGAGCAGGTAGCGGCTGTCGCCTTCAAGGGCGGGGCCATCAAGGGTTGGTAGGCTCCGGTGATGATCGTCTTTTGCTGAAGTATCTCCGTGCATAGTAGATGGGTATTCCGATAAGCGCGATGATCAATCCGGGCCACGTAAATCCTGGTTTGTATACGATCAGCAGGCCGCAGAATGCCAGCCCCATCACGATATAAATGGCGGGGAGGACGGGATAGCCGATTGCTTTGTAAGGCCGCTCATGACCGGGCTTTTTGACACGCAGGATATAGATGCCCGCGATAGTGAGCACATAGAAGATCACGACTACGAAGCTGATCATATCCAGCAGGTCGCCATATTTTCCGCTGAGGCAGAGGATGGAAGCCATTCCGGCCTGGAGCCACAACGCGAAACCCGGAACCGCCTGACGGTTCAGCTGGCCGGTACGGCGGAAGAACAACCCATCCCGGGCCATGCTGTAGTAGACCCGGGCTCCTGCGAGGATCAGCCCGTTATTGCAGCCAAAGGTCGCGATCATGATCATGACTGCGATCACTCCTGTACCCCAAGGGCCGAAGATGGCATTGGCGGCCACTATGCCCACCCTGTCTTTTTCCGCCGTGGCGATGGAGGACAACGGCAGCTCCGCCGTGAACATCAGATTGAGGAGGATGTACAGAAAGGTCACGATCAGGGTCCCCAACAGCAGGCTTAGGCCGATGTTGCGCTTGGGGTTGGTCATCTCGCCGGCCACGAAAGTAACATTGTTCCAGGCATCGTAGCTTACGACGGCTCCCACCAGCGCTGCCGCGACGGCACCCCACAATGCAGGGCTATCCGTATAGGCATGAACGGAACCGTCGGTACCGATACGGTGAAGCCGCCACGCATCCGACCAGTTGGAGTGCCAAACCCCATGCTTTACCAGCACGAGACCGAATAAGATCAAAATAGCCATGCTGCCGATCTTCGTAAGCGTAAACGTGGTCTGTATGAGCTTTCCGTTCCGGATACCACGGCTATTGATCCACGTGATGAGAAAGATGGTGGCTATGGCCAGCACCTGGGCGGGAGAGACCCGGAAGCTGCCTATGGCGAACAACACTTTATCCTCGCTGACCGCGGGCACGAAATAGGCGAGAAATTTGTAGAACGACACCCCTACCGCCGCAATGGTACCTGTCTGGATCACCGTAAAGAGGCTCCAGCCATATAAGAAAGCTACCAGCGGATTATAGGATTCCCTAAGATACACGTATTGGCCGCCGGCTTTTGGATACATCCCGCTGAGCTCGCCATAGCTTAGCGCCGCCGCCAGGGTCATGAAACCTCCTATGAGCCAAACGGCGATCAGCCATCCTGCGGAGCCAATATGCCGGGTGATGTCCGCACTGACGATGAAGATGCCGGAGCCAATCATGCCGCCCGCTACCAGCAGCGTGGCATCCAGCAGCCCCAGCTCGCGGCGCCAGCCGCTCGTATTCGTTTCAGCCATATTTGTTTGTTTAGCGCAGCGGCGCGGTGGTCAACGGGGTTACGGGTTCGCTTGCAGGCGTTCGTCCCTGCAGCACAGATAATGATGCATTGGGCAGGCGGTGCAAAAGCAGCCGCGCGAATTCGTCCGCTTCTTCTATCAATGGAAAACCTGAGAAGATGAAGGCGCGGAAGCCCATGTCCATGTAGCGGTTGAGCTTGCCGAGGATCTGATCGGCGTCTCCTACCAGGGCGCCGCCGCAGCCGGAGAAGACCTTGCCGATGCCTGTCCAGAGCAGCGGCTCGATATATCCCTCCTCATCCGCCAGGTCTTCCCGCAGCTTGTCCTGCCTTACGACCCCCAGCGACCGGGAGTCTTCCGACCTGCTGCGGATCTCGAGTCCCCGCTTCTCGTCGAATTTAGACATCAGCTTGCGAACATATGCTTTTGCCTGGGCTTCGGTGTCACGCGGTATCACATGGATGCGAAGACCGAAATCCAGCTTTCGCCCGTAGCGGGCGGCTCGGGAGCTCATGTCCTGCATGGTCTCGTACATGCTTTCTTCCGTTTCGGGCCACATAAGGAAGGTGTCGCAATACTGTGCGCAGACCTCCCGGGCTCCTTCGCTCGTACCGCCGAAATATAAAAGCGGCCCGCCATTTTGCTGGTAAGGCCTGGCGGGGTCGGCGGGGAGATCGATATTGTAAACCTCCCCCTTGAAGCGTATCCGGTCGCCCGACCATGCCTGTCTTAATATTTCTATAGTCTCGGCGCAGCGCCGGTAGCGTAGTCCCGGATCTTCCCGCAGACCGGGGAGGTCCGAGTTTATGATGTTTATTGTCAGCCGGCCTTTGAGGATATGATCGAGCGTAGCGATCGCGCGCGCAAGCATCGGCGGATGCATCTCGCCGGTACGGATGGCCGTGAGCAGGTTAATGGTGCTCGTCTGCGGCGCGATCCCGGCGGCAAAGCCCAGGACGTCCTGCCCGACGGTGTAGGCGCTGGGCAACAGCACCTTGCTGAAACCCAGCCGCTCTGCGTTCAGCACGATATCGCCGCTATGCGCGAAATTGGCGCGGCGTGCGTTGTCCAGCACACCCAGGTATTCGGTATCTCCGCCGCAGAGATCGCTGAACCAGGAGATCTCCGCTACCCGTTGCGGAGTGCGGATCGGAACGGTAGTTATGGTGGTTAACATACCTTAATTTTAACTTTTTTTGTAGATGCTCTTTCCTTCTTTGATGGTCTCCAGCACCTGGATGTCCTTGATCCTGGCCGGGTCTATAGTCGTCGGGTCATCGGAAAGGATCACGAGATCGGCGATCTTGCCCTTCTCCAGGGAGCCCTTCTCTTTTTCTTCGAAATATTCATAGGCGCCGTTGATGGTGATGGCCCGTAGTCCTTCGGCAGGCGTCAGGCGCTCGTCGGGTCCGATGATCTGCCCGGAACGCGATACCCGGTTCACGGAGCTCCAAAGAAGGAACAGCTGGCTCAATGGCGTCACCCCGTAGTCGGTATGATTGGTGAATATGATGCCTCGCTTCAGCGCGGACTTGGTAGGACTTTCGAAATAAGCTCGGTCCTTGCCCAGGTTACGGACATGGACATCGCCCCAGAAGAAAGTGTGGTTGGTAAAAAAGGAGGGCAGCATATGCAGCTCCTTGTATTTGTCCAGCTGGTCGGCCCGAACGAATTGCGAATGGATGACTACCGGTCTGCGTCCTTCGTTGGTGGTATGCAGCGCCGCATCGGCCTTCTCTATGGCGTGGATATACATATCGATCGTGGAATCCCCGTTGCAATGCACGAAAAAACGAACGTTATGCCGGAAATCGTTGAGCACCGCGGCATCGAAGTAATCCTGGGTCACGGTGGGTATCCCGCGGCAGTCGTCGCCTGAACAGCCGGGAACCTCTACCAGGTATGGACGGGAGAAAAATGCCGTCTTACCTTGTGGACTTCCGTCGGCGATCAGCTTTGTTCCCGCCAGCTTCAGGTGGTTTTGGAGCTTTCCGAATTGCCAGGTGGCGCTGTCGGCCAGCAGCCGGTCTACGATCTCGTAAGCCGGCAGTGATTCGATGTCGATATATAAGGCGCCCGCGTCAGCTGCTTTTTTCAGCTGCTGCAACGAGCCAAGAGCCGTACGGCCTTCCTGCGCGGTGGTGATGCCGTTACTGGCGTAGAACTGTTCCTGGTCCTTTATCTCCTGCAGCTGTTCCTCCCAGGTGGGCTGCTCCCTGCGTTCCCGTTTGAGCAAACCGCTGGCATGCTCCTGTAATAAGCCTGTGGGATCGTTGGTGCCGGACTTGCGGACGATCATTCCGCCGGCAGGGTTCTTCGTTGTGCTATCGATACCGGAAATGCGCAGCGCATAGGAATTAACCAACACCATATGCCCGGACACATGCTGCAGCGCCACGGGATTGTTGGGAAAGGCGCCGTCCAGGTCCTCTTTGGTGGGATGCCGTTGCTCGGCAAGCTGATCCTGGTCATATCCATACCCCGTGATCCATTCACCGTCTTTGATACCGTTCTTCTCCTTGAACGCCTTGAGCGCGGCGATGATGTCGGGGATGCTCTTGACCGTTCCGACAGGCGGAGCGGAAAGGTCGACCGCCTTCGAGCGGCCGAGGCCCATGAAATGACTGTGCCCATCGATAAAGCCTGGTGCCAGTGTCTTGCCTTGCAGATCGACTACGACCGTATGAGCGTCTTTGAGCTTTTGGATCGTCTCATCGGTTCCTACGGCCAGGATGCGGCCATCCTTGACCGCCAGGGCGGAAGCAACGCTGTTCGCGGGGTCGACGGTCAGCACCTTCCCGTGGATGTAGATGACGTCGGCCGCCGGCTTGCCGTCGGTTAGCTTTGCGGGGAGGTTGCTGGCCGAAATGAACATCCACCCGGTGGCTGCGATGGAGAAAATGATATTTTTCATTTATTATGATTGATGATTAAAAAGAAATTACTGGGGAGCATCGGCGTTATAGCCCGATTCGCCGCTGGGTACCGGCCATACATAATTGGCATCCGTAGGCAGCACCTGGGGGGCAGTACCCGCGGTTCCCGTTTTAGCCGGCAAGGGCTGTAATCGCCGTAGCAGGTCGGGCGTCCGGAAGCCTTCGCCCAGCAGCTCTATCCGGCGTTCATTGAGAATAGTGGCCACGAGGGTCGAACCCGGAGTGAGCGTCGAGGGATCGAAAGTATAGCCGGGATGGCTGCGCTGCCGAACCGCATTCAACAAGGCGGTCGCCGTGGCCGGATCGTTATTATTCGCAGCCGCCTCGGCATAGTTCAGCAATACTTCCGCATAGCGGAGCACGGGAACATAATCGTTGTATGGAACCGTGTTATGCGAAAATTTATTCAGCAGCCGCTGGCTGGTGCTGTTGGTGATCACCAAGGCATTACGGGCATCGGTGGATCCTGTGGCAAATACCGGGTCGGATACAATGGCTGCCGTATTCAGGTAGAGGATCGGATAGAGGTAATTATAAGCCAGCGCGCTCTGGTTGGCGGGGGCTTCGGTGGGATTTACAAAAGGCAGGAAGAAGATGGCTTCGGGTCCGGTATAGGTTCCGCTGAAAACCGTGGCGAAATTGGTCTCCAGCTTGTGCGTCGCCGTTCCTGCAGCGTACTGATATGGTGCGGCTGCCGGCACCAATTTGGCCGCTTCGGTTTCCACCTGGCTGTAATTGCCCTGGGTCAGGTAAACCCTGGTCTTCAGCGCTATGGCCGTGGCCTTATGGGCGCGCGATGCCGTGAGCAATGCTGAGCTATAGCCGGCGGGAAGGCCGGTCTCGGCATCGTTGAGGTCCTGCAGCACCTGCGCATATACTGTTCCTACGGTGCTAAAGGGAAAGGTGTTGTCGCCGCCTGATGTGGAGGGTGTCAACCTCAGCGGGAGCGCCGGGGAGGAGGTATCCTGCAAATAGGGTTTCGCATAGGTGGTTACCAGGCTAAAGTAGCTGAAAGCCCGCACGAATTTGGCCTCCGCCAGGTAGTTCTGCCGGAGCGAGTCGCTGATCACCGTGGTGGTCGTGATGCCCGCGATAAGAATATTGGCGGCATTGATGGCCGAGTAGGCGGCCGTCCAGACATTGTTCACAAAATTACCGGAAGCGGTAATGCTCTGGTTCCATACGTTGGCGCCGGTGGCATTGTTCCCGTCGTTTTGACTGAATTCATCGCCGCGCTGCTCGTTGAAGATGATATCCCTGCCGCCATACCAGGAGGCATTCTCCAGCTGCGAATAAAGATTGTTCACACCGGCCAGGATCTTGTCTGAAGTGCTAAAGGCCGTGACGTCCGAGACGCTGGTTACCGGCACGGTATTGAGGAGGTTCTTGGTGCACGAGCTGAGCACCAGGAGAACGGAGGTCGACAGAATGAGTTTACGCATATTGTTGAGTTTCTTCTTTTTTCATTAAAATCCGACATTCAATCCGACGGTGATCGTACGTGCATTCGGCGGTACGTTCTGATCTTTTCCGCTGTTGATGGAATTGCCGTTGATCGACACTTCGGGATCGGACCCCTTATACCTGGTGATGGTGAAGATGTTGCCGGCCTGGACGTACACATGTGCGGACGTCACCTTGGCCCGGATATCGGCGGGCAGGGGAATGGCATACCCCAGCGCTGCTGTCTTCAGCTTGATGTAGGAGCCGTCCTCTACCCTGGCGGAGTTGGAAGAGGAGAACCCGGGGGTGTAATTGTCGCCCCAAACCAGCTTTGGCACACTCGTGACCTGGCCGGGCTTGGTCCAGCGGTTCAGGATGAAGGTCCCGTTGTTGAAATAGCGTTGGTCGGCGATGGTGGCGATCGTACCGTCATAGATCTTATTTCCGCCGGAGAATGTGACGCCGAGATTGAGATCGAAATTTTTATAGCTCAGCGTATTGTTGAAGCCGCCGAAGTAGGTGGGAAGGGAAGGACCGAGGATGCGGCCATCCGCATAGTTGTCGATCGCCGTGGCGGCTGTGCCGTCCAGGGTCGACCAGGCCTTGGTTACCGCATTGTATTGCACCTGTACATTGCTTTTGTTGACATAGACCCGGTTGCCGTTGGCGGGATTGACGCCGGTAGTCGGAACGGCAAAGACGGAGCCGATGGAATAGCCGGCCCTGGTCATGTTCTGGATGCCAAACGTGGTCAGGGAAGTGGGATAGATATCGCCGCCCGCGCCCAGGTTGGTCACCTTATTCTTCAAGGTGGAGAAATTGAAGCCGACATCCCAGCGGAAAGCTCCGCTATTGAGGACATGCGCATTGATGCCTAGCTCTATACCCTTGTTGTAAAGCGAGCCGACATTGGCGGCGATGCTGCTGCCGGGAATGCCCTGGGAGGAGGATTGCGGCGCATTCAGGATCAGCCCGTCCGTGAGATTGTAGTAATAATCGGCGTCCAGGGTGACCCGGCCCTGCCAGAAGCCAAGGTTTAAGCCTACGTCTGTCTTCTTGCTGGTCTCCCACTTGAGGTTCTTGTTGCCGGCTTGCGAGAAATAGAGGGTCGCCAACCCTTCGTAGGTGGCTGAGCTATAGGTGGAAAGCGCCGCGTAGTCGGCGATGGAGCTGTTGCCAACGACTCCATAGCTGCCGCGGACCTTAAGGTCGCTGAGGACGCTGGAGAGGTCCGAGCCTTTATAGAAGCTTTCCTCCGAAATATTCCAGCCTATGGAACCGCCACCGAAATCGCCCCATTTGTGGCCGGGGGCAAGCGCAGAAAGCCCATCCCTGCGGTAATTGAAGCTTAGCAGGTAACGGCGGTCATAATCATAGTCTATACCGCTGAACAGCGAGATCAGGCCGCTTTCGGACTGCACATTGCCGGAAGGCGAGATGCTGGACCAGCCTCCCTGGTAGCTGGTATAATAGGGATCGGTTATGCCTGTGCGCACGGCTCCCCAGCCATTGACCGTCTTGTGGAGCTGTTCGTAGCCGGCTAATACCTTCAGGTGGTTACGCGTCCCGATGGTAGGGTTATAGATGAGCGTATTGGTCCAATCGGAATTCTTTAATGCCTCCGTGGTATTGGTTGCCGACCCGCCGCCGATAATGTTAGGCCGGGCGGTTGCCCCATCCCCGCTATAAGGGTTCAGGAAAGACGTGTTGTTCACCGTGATGTTATCGTAGCCATACGAGATCTTCGCCTTCAGGTGAGGGATGATCTCCCATTCGGCATAGACGTTGCCGACGAATGCGTTGTTCTCGGAAGTGTTCTTGTCGAGGTCCAGCACTGTCTTCAGGTTCCAGGCGTTGAACACCCCAAGCGCGGAGCTGTTGGCGCCATAGCCGATAGTCCCGTTGGCCGCATTGATATTATAGGAGCCGTCCGGGTTAACGGCCCGGACATTGGGTGGCAGGATATACGTGAGCCGCGCGAGCGGCTCGGTGCCGATGTACTGGGTATTGACGCTGTTGCCGGTGGCGCCCGTAATGGAATTGGGCGGGATGGCGCCGGTATTGGGGCCGGAGTTCAGCGAATTACTATAAGAGATATTCGCGCCGATGTGCACCGTGGATAGAAGCTTATGGTCGATGTTCAGGCGTACGATCTTCCGGTTGAACTTGTTGTTGCGGATAAAGGCGTTCTGGTCGGTATAGCCAGTGGAAAAATAGTAGCTCGTGGCTTCCGTGGCGCCTGCAATGCTCACATTGTGGCTCTGCGAAACGCCGGTATGAAAGGCGACATCGTACCAATTGGTATTGACGATGCTGCTATCCGCATTTTTCTGCAGGGCGAAACCGGCGCTGAGGCCATCGTTGATGCGTGCCTCGTTCTTAATGGCTACATACTGGGTGGCATTCAGCATCTTCGGAAGGTTATACGGTCTGCTGAACCCAACCCAGCCGTCATAGGTCACCTTTGGCTTACCTATCCTTCCTTTCTTCGTGGTGATCACCAGCACGCCGTTGGCCGCACGTGAACCATAGATAGCTGTGGCGGAGGCGTCTTTCAGCACGTCGATGGTCGCTATGTCCGCCGGATTGATATCGGCCAGGGGGTCATTGCCTACTGCGCCGCCGGCCGAGCCTGTAAATACGGTGACTCCGTCCACCACCACTAGCGGATAAATGCCGGACGAGATGGAGTTGATCCCGCGGATGCGCAGCACCGGCGGGTTATTGAGCGCGCTGGTAGGCTGTACGATGTCTACGCCGGCCGCCTGCCCGCCGAGCAGTTGGGTAAAGCTCTGTGCCGGCTTGTTCTCCAGGCTGGCCGCGCCGACCTGTGCCGCCGCGCCGGTAAATTGCCGCTTGCTGAGGGTAGCATAGCCGGATGAAACGACGACATCGGACAGGTTGGCCGAGGACTGCTTCACGAGGATATGGATATCATGTGACTCGCTGGTCGGCCATTCGGATGACTGGTAACCAATGTAGGAGACGATAAGCACCACGGGTGGATGCTGGCCGGTGATAAAACGGAATTCGCCTTTTTCGTTGGTCACGACCTCATGGGTGGTGCCTTTGATGTGTACGGTAGCGCCGGCCAGCGGCTCATGGCTTTGTTGATCCGCCACCGTTCCGCTGATGGAAACGTTGTTTTGGCCGAAACCGGCGATCGCCGATAGGAAAAATACAGTCAGGGAAAAAAATCTCTTCATGAGTCTTGGTTTTACTGTGCGATGGGTGAATGCCGCGCAGAAGCGTACCGCCCGCGCGGCGGCTTGATATAGAAGGAAAGGAGTAATAGTTAATGGGAATATCAGCAGCTGCAACAACAACAGCGAGAATGGGAGAGGATGGTCGTACGCATAGTGGTGTCTTTTTGCATAGGGGACAAAGATAGGGGTAAAACATTATAGTCTACTATTTTAGTGGACTTATTTTTTTACCTGGTATCTATAAAAAGGCCGGCTCATTGTTTTCGAGCCGGCCTTTTCCTTATTTGTTGATCGGGATCATTCGCCGGAGGCGTTGCCGCCGCCGAAGCCGCCACCGCCCAGCAGGTTGCCGAAGAACAGGGCGTTCAGGAAGAGGCGGTTGGTGCCGAGCCAGTAGCTCCGGTAGGTGGGGTCATCGGCGAAGAGAATGACGACGCCGGCGCCTTCGTTGCTGGTAACGATCGCGGCGGAGTTGTCTATCCGCGGGATGTTCTCCTTCGAAGCATAGCCGTTGACAAAGGAATTGGCCGTGTATTGTGCGACGGTACCGTACCTGTTCTTGCTGGGGACGAGGATCGTCGGGCCGTTCTTATTGATGAACAGCTTGCGGTCATTGATACCGAAGCCTATGGGGTTGGTAATGTCGAGATCGGCCTGGAAGATGGCTCCGTTGATGCGGTGGGCGCCTTCGACATCGGTTTGGCGGACGTAATCGAGGCGGTCGCCTTCGGAGCCGCCGCGGCGGCCGCGGCCGCGGGGGGCGGAGGTATCGGCGGGGTGGGTGGAATCCGCGTAGTTACGGCGGGTGACTTGTCCGGCGTTGGGTCGGGAGGCTGGGGATTCGGTGGCCGGGCGGGCTGCAGTGGCTTCGGCTCCTGGTCGGTTAGCGTTGGCTTCGGCGCCCTTTTGAATGGTCGAGGGCGGCGGTTCGGCGCCACCACGGCGATCGGCGAAAAGGGGGTCCAGCACCGAAGCGTGTGCGATCTCCTGGCGGATGGCCCAGGCGCTGGCGTTCTGGAAGGTGATGAGAGTACCGCCTTCAGTAACCCAGTCCTTTATCTTGCTGACGATGTTCTTATCCCACTCCGCATAGTTGCCGCCGACGAGAACGAGGGTATTGTATTTTTTAAGGGAAGCCCGCTGGAAGGAGCTTACATCGATCTTAACGAGCGGAAGGCCGAGATGCTGGTTAAGCAGGAACCATACCTGGCCTGCCTCTTCCGAGTTCACTCCCTGACCGAATGCAATGGCCACTTCCGGTTTCCGGACCGCCCGGATATTAGAGCTGCCGAGATCGATGCCTTCCGCATCGAAGCCGGTGGTCGCGCCCAGGAATTTTACATGGGCGCTAGCCGCGACGGCCTGAAGAAGGCGGTACAGGGAATCTTTGGAAATTGTTTGTCCGGCGACGGGAATGACAAGGGCACCGTAGCCAAAGGGGCGTTTTGAGCCGCCGGTGAGGTTAGCAGTAAAGGGCTTGAAGGCAGTTTTGACGAGGACATTATCCGTTAGCAGCTGATACAATGCGGCCGACGCGTTGTAGTCGCTCCAGGAAAGGA
Source organism: Puia dinghuensis (assembly GCA_026224995.1). Taxonomy (GTDB): domain Bacteria; phylum Bacteroidota; class Bacteroidia; order Chitinophagales; family Chitinophagaceae; genus Puia; species Puia dinghuensis_A. The sequence continues at coordinate 798 of JAMFRX010000195.1, read as the reverse complement.
GGTAGGCATAGCTGGAAGGGCCGCCGGCCACTTCGCCGACGACGGGCTTCAGGGCCGTGACGAGGTCGCCTTTGGCGAATCCCGGTGTCGTTATTTTCGCATATTGCAAACCGTAAGCATGGATGATCGACCAGCCGGTATTATCATAAAAAATGCTGTCTTTTAGCTTATTCTCCTCGAAGATGGAATGAACGATCCGGAAGTTGGGCTGCTCGGTGGGGACGATATAGGCCTTGCCCTTTTGGAAGCGTTTACCTTCCAGCGTCTGGTTGTCTGCCAGTTCGTAAACCTTGACGCGGTGGCGGAGCAGGAGATCCAGAAATTTCTGCGTAAGGGATTCGTCGCGGCTGTCGCCGAAGACGAAGGCTTTGTCGGGATTGGCGCGCGCCTGCTCCAGGGCGGACTTGAAGAAATCCTTTTGCAATTTGAACAGGCCGGTTTTTTCTGCTACCGCGCCGCGGACCGTTGCCAGCCCGGTGACCAGGTGGTTGCGGATGGTGAAGGAGAAAGTGAGCAGGCCATTGGTGGTTTCGCGGTTGATACCACCGGAGCTGGCCTCTTCGAAGGTAGCTCCTACCCCACCGTAGAATTTCGGGTAGGTAGAGCCGTAGATGGGGGAAAGGTTGTCATAGTTCTCTTTGGTGAAATACAGGGAGCCGATCTCATCGAGTGCGGCCGCCTGGTACTTGGCCAGCGTGGCATTGAAGTCATACACCGCCTGGGGAATGATGGGGCTTTGATGCTCCTTCGGCGTCGGCTCAAAATAATAGGTCGCGTTAGCGCCTTGCTCATGGAAGT
>JAMFRX010000194.1 GCA_026224995.1 Puia dinghuensis | reverse complement strand
GCCGCTCTTGTCCATCCATTTGGCAATATAGTCTCCATTGGCGGCTTGGGTACCACTGGATTTTTTCAGGGTAGTCGCATCAGCGCCGGTCAGCCATAATTTGAGATTGCTGTTGCCAAGTCCGCCCGGATAATATTGGGCATTGGCAAGGTTGCCGGTTATAATAAGGAGGGCAACGAGTGTTTTGCGGGTGTACAGATTGTTCATGGATATCAGAATTTGGCAACAATCTATACTCCAAGATAGCACCAAACTATAATAAACTGATTATCAATCATATGCAGACAGGCGTCCGTCCCGCTTTGGGACCATGTTCTACATTTGGGTCGTATTTGTCTTACTTGACCCCTTTGCTGGGATCCCAGTTACCCGCCAGCTTACGGATATAGAGGATCTGGCCGGTATGGTAGGCGTTATGGGTGTTGATGTTGGCTATGGTCGGATACCATTTTAGGAGCGTGGTATCGTCGGCCGTTTTAATAGCCGTTTCCCATTCCTGCATGACCTGGTTCAGCTGTTTGACGGTTGCGATCCAGGTCTCCTGTGTAAAGGCGGTGAAAGTCTCGTTATTGTTCCCATCGAAAGAAGTGGGCTTGCGGCCGTAGAACTTATCGAGGGATTGCTTGTTCCAGAAGAGGAGGTGGTAAGCCAGCTGGCCGACGGAGTGGCTGGAGTCGGAAGGTTTCCACATGGCCTGCTGCGCGGTAAGCCCGTCGACGGCTACGCTTACGGGTACGAACCAGTCCTCTTTATTCCAGGTGGACTGAAATTGCCGGAGGAGAACGGAGCGGAGGGTGGGTGCCGGTTCGGCGGGTTGTTGGGCGAGGAGTTGGGACGACAAGGCGATGAGACCTACGAGAAGGAAAGTGGTGTAACGCATGGTTAAGCAGTTGAGTAATTCAAATATACCTAATTTTATCCTGCTATGGAAAGACCTATCGACCTACAATTGAACTATCCCTCCCTGTCGGGACAGGTGGAGGAGTTTAACGACCTGCTGCTTGCGGCGGCCAGGGAAACGGAGAGCCTGTCCGCCCTTTCGCCTACGGGTGGGAACATCGAAGACAAGGAGATCGGTGCGCAATGGTTATCACATGAGGGTTATCCTATTACGCCCCAGGCTGTTTATCTCGCATCCGGCGGACATCATGCCGTTTTAGTGGCGTTACTGGCGGGGAGCCTGGTGGGCAAGACCGTCGTGGTAGAGGATTTGTGTTATTCCCATTTCAGAAAAATAGCGGCTGTCCTCAACATCAGGCTCCTGCACTGTCCTGCGGATGCCCTCGGGCTCAAGCCGGCCGCGCTGCGGGAGATCTGTGCGCGGGATAAGCCTGACGCCTTGTACATCATGGCTACGATCAATAACCCGACGGGGACAGTTTTGCCACTGGACCGACGTCTGGACATTGTAGCCATTGCGCGGGCGACCAATATGCTGATCATCGAAGACGACGCCTATGGTTTTTTGGAGGAAGAGGCCTTGCCCAACTTTTTTCATCTGGCGCCGGAACGAAGCTTTTACATTTATAGTTTTTCGAAGCCGCTGTTAGCGGGAATGAAGAGCAGCTATCTGTTGGCGCCGGCGACATTCGACGCGGCCATCATCGAGAACCTGAGGCTGACGGCGACGAATGTACCGGTGTTGTATACGCGAGTGTTGAATGCCTACATCAGCACGGGGAGGCTGCAACGGATAATCGAAGAGAAGCAAGAAGAAGGGCATCGCAGGCAGGAGATTGCACGGTCCTTGTTAAGTGAGCATCCTGTTCTCGGACATATAAACGGCTGGCATCTCTGGCTTTCCCTGCCGGCGGCCATTACCGCGACGGAGCTGAACGGCAGGCTGCAGCTTAAGGGGGTGCTTGTGAATCCGTCCACCGATTATTCCCTCACAGAGCCGCGCTATGAGGGCGCCATCCGGGTCGCGTTGGGCGGTGAGCCGGAGATGGAGCGGGTGGTGGAGGGAATAGAGCGGATCAAACAGGAAATAGATTATATATAGATAAACCCGGGGTAAACCCCGGGTTCTATCGGCAGCCAGCGGGTGGTTTATTTGCGGGCCTTTAGCAAGGCTTTGCCTGCCTCGGACTCGAGGAAATTCTCTGCGTCGTCGTGATCGGTAGACTTAGTGACCGGAAGCCATTTTTCGAATTCGGCTTTTCGGGCGGCATCGGCTTGCTGGAGGAAGCCGGCGGCTTCGCTGCCGAGGACGAGATGCACGGGAGGTTCGGGGTTCTCTACGAGGTCGATCATGACTTTTGCCGCTTTATCCGGATCGCCCATGGGTGTAAAGCTGCCACCGCGCAGGTATTTGATGATCCAGCCTACGCTGGCCTCATAGCCTTCCACCTCGGGGGCGAAGGTCATGGATGCCCCACCCCAGTCCGTACGGAAGCCGCCGGGCTCAACGCTTATCACATGGATGCCGAGTGGCGCCACCTCTTTGGACAAGGCTTCGGTGAAGCCGCCCAGTCCGAATTTAGCGGCCTGGTACATGGTGAGCCCTGCATTACCTACGCGGCCGCCAATGGAGCTGATCTGCAGGATATAGCCGGACCGTTGCTTGCGCATGACGGGCAGGATGGCGCGCGTGATGGCGATAGGTGCGTAGAGATTCGTCTCCAGCTGACTGCGTACCTGTTCTTCGGTATAGGCTTCGGCGGCGCCGGTGATGCCGAAGCCGGCGTTGTTGACCAGGACGTCGATGCGGCCGAAATGTTTAACGGCCTGGTCCACGGCGTCGTGGATCATTTTGCTATCGGTTACGTCGAGCTGGATCGGGAGTATCTGTCCCGGGTATTTTTGTTTAAGGTCGTCCAGCTGTTGCGGGTTACGGGCCGTAGCTGCGACTTTTGCGCCGCTTGCGAGAACGGCTGCTGTGAGGCTGCGGCCGAGGCCGCGGGAACTACCGGTGATGAACCAAACTTTTTCCATTGTACTATCTTTTTAGAATACAAAGGTCGGTTAGTTTCGGCGCCGGGGGTTTGTTGAAAAGCTCAGAGTTGTTTGTTGTAAGGATCAATACACGTGATGGGCCTGGTCGACGCGTTTGGCCAGGTCATCTTTTTTTACATTCACCTGCTGGCCGATAGGATGTCCATTGCGATAGGTGATGACGTTGAGCTGTGCCGCGCCGAGCGGCCACTTTACGGGCTTGCCGTCATATTTGGAATAGTATTGATCGGGATTGGTGTCGTCGAAAGTATAATAGATATCCAGGCCATGGATCTCGGTGGACATGCCGACGACGAAATCTCCGCCGGGGACCTTTTTGGGGTCGAGGACGACATTGAAGGCGCTGCGGGCATATTTGATGTTCGCCGCGTCCATGCGCCGAAATTCGGCTTCCATCCTGCCTGTGAAGTCGTCCCAGCTGCGGGCGGCCTTAGGGCTCCAATAGACTTCGGCGAGGGCTAAGCCGCGAGGCCAGGTCATATATTCCACGTGCCGGAAGGTGGGCACGGACTCGGTCCACAGGTTACCCTGACCGCCGAGGATGAGCTTTTCGTCGACGCTGTCGGGAACGGGGTCATACATATACGAATCTTTTAACCGGCACATGCCGTAGGTTGGCGGCTCGGCAGCGGGCTCACCCTGGTAGAGGTCGATATAGGTATAGTCCCAGGGCGTCATCACCACGGCATGGCCCATGCGGGCTGCGGCTACGCCGCCGGACATGCCCCGCCAGCTCATCACCGTCGCTTCGGGGGCGAGACCACCTTCGAGGATCTCGTCCCAGCCGATGAGCTTCTTACCCTTATCCTTGAGCATTTTTTCGATGCGCTTGACAAAATAGCTTTGCAGCTCGTCGACATTGTTGAGATGCTCTTCTTTCATCCGCCGGCCGCATTTGGGGCAGGTGGCCCAGAATCCCTTGTAAGCCTCGTCACCGCCGATATGAATATAGGGATTGGGGAAGAGGGCGGCCACTTCCGTGAATATCTTATCCAGCACCTGGAAGACGGTGTCATTGCCCACGCAGAGCGCGTTGTCTTCCCGAACCGGTCCGTGTGCGCCGGGGTTGACGCTATAGGGCAGCTGGGTGCAGGAGAGGTTGGGATAGGAAGAGATGAGCGCCAGGCTATGTGCGGGGATGTCGATCTCGGGGAGGATGGTCACAAAGTGTTGTGCGGCATACTGGATGATCTCGCGCATGTCGTCCTGTGTATAGAAGCCGCCGAAAGGGGTGGGTTCACCGGCGAGGGCGGGCAGGAATTCGCCCCAGCGACCGGTGCGGGCAACGCGCCAGGCGCCATGCTGGGTGAGCTGGGGCAGGCTCTTGATCTCGAGGCGCCAGCCCTGGTCGTCGCTGAGGTGCAGGTGCAGCGTATTATATTTATAGCGGACCATCTCGTCGATGTAGCGTTCTACTTCCTGTTTGGTGAAGAAATGACGGCTGACGTCGAGCATGAGGCCGCGCCAGGCGAAGCGGGGATGATCGGTGATGTCGACGCAGGGGATCTCTATTTCGGGGCGATCTTCGCCGACTGGCATCAGCTGCAGGAGGGTTTGCATGCCGTAGAAGACGCCTGCGGCGCTGCTGGCGCTGATGCGGACGGTATTCGGGGTGACGGAGAGCGTGTAGCCTTCGGCAGGAACGGCCTTAT
>JAMFRX010000003.1 GCA_026224995.1 Puia dinghuensis | reverse complement strand
TTGGCGGACCGGCATTCGACGTGCTGTATGTCAGCAGCGGCGGGAAGGTCTACAGGCGACAGCTAAAGGTCAGGGGATGCAATCCTTTTGAGCCGCCTAATAAGCCGGGGCAGCCGCGGCTTTGAGGGGACTTATTTATCATAATGAAACCGGCATTGCAAAATATGCAACCGCTTATCTTGTACCGCATATACCAGTCTATGCTCATCGGTGATCCGCCGGCTCCAATAGCCAGCATATTTTCCTTTCAGTGGTTCGGGCTTGCCTATCCCTTTGAATGGGTTTCTAAGGCAATCCTTGATCAGCTCGTTGATCTTTTGGAGGATCTTCTTATCCGTTTCCTGCCAATACAGATAATCCTCCCAGGCATGTGTCTGCCATACCAGTTCCATTATTCTCCGATTAACTTGTGCCTGGATGATTTACCCGAGCGCATTTCCTCGATAGACTCATCCAGCCGTTTTTGATTGGCCTTGCTGCTTACGAGGTGAAGGGTTTCCTGAATGGAGTTGTATTCATCCAGTGACATCACAACCACGTTCTTGCCTTTGCTTCTGGAAACAACAACGATCTCGCTATTGTCGTTGACCAGATTCAAGTTTTCGGTCAGGTTGTTCCGGAACTCGGTATAATTTACGATCTGCATGGTTGAGTACTTAATTAAGTACGAAATTAAGACTTTTTATTAAAAACGGCAAATCTGGTGTTCGTGCTGGGGTAATAGCCAATTTCTTGTACATTCAACGGGCGATGGCTATTAACAATTTTACCGGCAAAATAGGGAATAGGAATAAGGTCATTCTTTTTCTTTTCACGTTCGTTTGTTTGTTTGCAACACTATGCAGATCGCATAAGGATGATTCGGACTCCGTCGTTCAGAATGCCTACGGGCAAGCATTTGCGGTCCCTGCCGCCTGTCAGCCTTGTCATGGCGAGATCTGCAAAAGCTTTGCCGGAACGGCGCATTTCCGTGATTCCAGGCCGGCCAGCGGGTCGGCCATAAGGGGGAGCTTTGCCGCCGATAGCAATCGATTCATTTATAATCCGTCGACGGCAGTAAGGATGGAGCGCAAGGGAGACAGCTTTTACCAGACGGCATATCATAGCGGTAAGGAATATCTAAGCAAACCTTTTGATATCGTTATCGGTTCGGGCAGAAAAGGACAGAGTTATCTCTATTGGGACAATAAAAAATTATACCAGCTTCCCGTCAGCTATTTTACACCTGCCGACTGCTGGTGCAAGAGCCCGGGCTATACGGCTGACTCGCCCGTTTATAACAGAAGGGTCCCTGTTTATTGCGTGGAATGCCATGCCACCAATGCACGGACGGTCGTCGGCAAGAGCAGGGAGTATGGGGATTTTTTCGATAAGCGCCAGCTCATCTATGGCATAGATTGTGAACGGTGTCATGGGCCGGGGGCGGCCCATATCCAATTCCATACGGAGCATCCGGGGGAAAGGGCGGGCGTATACATCCTGAATGCGGGGCGGATGTCCCGGCAGCAAAAGCTGGATGCCTGCGCGCTCTGTCATTCGGGTTCCAGGTTCCCATTAAAGCCGGCGTTCAGCTTCCGCGTGGGAGACACGCTGAATGCTTTCTCGGAGGCCAAGTACACCGAAGCGAATGTCGCGACCCTGGATGTCCATGGCAATCAATACGGCCTGCTCACAACCAGCAAATGCTTTAACCAATCGCAAATGGATTGCTCTTCCTGTCATCAGGTGCATACCAATGAAGCAGGTGATCTGAAAGGATATTCCCAGCGATGCATGAGCTGTCATAATGGGAGCCTGCATAAGGCCTGTACGATGCCGCCGACTCCCGGGCTTGTTCTCGGTAATAACTGCATCGACTGTCATATGCCGGCGCTGCCCTCGCAAAAGATCGTGCTACAGCTATCCAATGCAGCGGATACCGGCAGGGACATCTCCAATTTAGTGCGGACGCATCATATTGCTATTTATCCGGCGTACGTAAAGGCTTTTTTGAAGAATTTAAAGGGGGGCCGGTAAGGCTGACCTTCCGTTGCTGTCCCTTGCTATCGGTTATCGTGACATCGGTCATGTTGTCGTCCAGGAGCAGGAAGCGAGCCGACTGCGAGAGAAAGGACGAGCCGTAATAAAATTCCTCTTTTCGTATTTTCCCGTTCTTGTAGTTGATGAGCGCGCTGACGTCACCGGGGCCGATGGGGATAGTGCCTGGTTTTGATTGAAGCTGATAGAGCTTCAGGACATCTTTGTTCTGGCTGGCGGCCACCAGGTAATTGTTGTCCGCGCCTTTTAGCTTGACCAGGGCCTTGCCATTGCCCGGGATACAGAAGCCGCTTTGAAGGATAGACAAGGGAGTGAAGCCGCCTGTGCCGTCGCCTTTTAACAGCAAGCCGTAGGACGCATCATATCGGCCTATGCCGATGGAGGTGCCGTAGTCATTGCCGTTGATCAGCACGTCCAGGTTGCCGTCGCCGTCGAAGTCGTCGACGACCATGCCATTGATCACGGAGATCTGGGCCAGGTTAGGCAGCGGCAGCATGGTGAATTTTCCGCCACCGTCGTTACGCAGGTAGCAGGATTGCAGCATGGTGGCCTTTAAGCGCAGGGCGCCTTTCCGTTGTTCCGGCGAGAACACCGAGTCCATCGTAGCCATCGCGTAGGCCTTATAATTGGGGAATCGCTTTTTCATGCTGGGGATCTGGTTGGTGATATCATCCCTGGCCAGGGCGGGGTATTCGTGTTTCACGCCTAGCTGGTCCGGGAGGAAGAGTGAGGGGATGCCGACATACCTCCCGTTGTTGTTGAAATCATTCGCTGTCATATAGACGGGGTACTGGTCGCTGGCCTGATACAGGCTATTGCGGCCGATGTTGCCGACGATATAATCCATCCTGCCGGTGTGCCGGAAATCACCGGCCACTATGGAGTTCCACCAGCCTGGCTGGCTGCCCATGCCGGTGGTGGCGGTCGTATTGACGAATTTTCCGTTCACATTCTTCAGGAAGGTGATGGGCGACCATTCGCCGACGACGATGAGGTCAGTTTGGCCGTCGCCGTCGAAGTCGGTGAACAGCGCGTCGCAGATCATGCCTATATTCTTAAGATCGGGCGCCACCTGGTCGGTGACGTCGGTAAATTTCACGTGTCCGTTCTCCGTGTCGTTGCGGAAGATAAAGCTGCTTACCGGGCGGGGGTAGCTCCTGGGGTCCACGCGGCCGGAGACGAAGAGGTCCTGCTTTCCGTCGTGATTGTAATCCATGGCCCGGACGCAGAACTTGCTGGTATAGTTGGCCGGCAGCGCCAGGGAATCCCGGGTAAAATGCCCTTTTCCATCATTGATGTACAGGCGGTCTTCGTAATAGGGGCTGCCCGAATCGTACTCGTAGCCGCCGCTGGCGATATACAGGTCCGGCTTCCCGTCGCCGTTGGCGTCGAAGACCAGGATGCCTTCGTCCTTGGTGAATTTGGAATGATAGCTATTGCCCGGCAGGGAATCTTTTTGCAGGAATTTGCCGTCGGGCTGCTGGAGCAGCACATGGGTCGCAAAGACGCCGTTCCCCCCGATAATTATATCGTCGAGTCCGTTGCCATCGATATCCGCTGCGGCCAGCGCGGGGCAATACTCCGACAGCTTATGCGGCAGCAGGTGCTGGTAGTTGAAGTCGATGACGTCGTAGTCGTGGTGGCGGTAGTCCACGCCTTTTGCCTGGGTGACCTCTTTGAAGAGCGCGTCATTCGTCACGGCTGGTTTTTGAAGGGAATAGGGTGTTTTGGCATCGGCTATGCTGACGGTGAGGACCTGGTCGGCCTTGACGAGAGGGATGGTCTGCTGCAGGCCATTGTACCATTTTATGACGAGAGAGTCGATGACGGTGGTCTTACCCAGGCCGAAGTGGGTGATACCTTCCATGCTGGACAGGTAGCCCCGGTAGGGATTGTTCTCGTAGACCTGCTGCTTACCGTGGTCGTAATAAATAGCAACGGTGGCCCCCAGTCCGTCCCGGTTGCGGGCATCGCCTTTGTACCGGAGCTGCAGGAAATGCGTGGTTGTGGTATCCTTGTCCCGCGCCGTATTCCGGTAGAGCAGGGCCTCGTCGTTGATGTTGTTGATCACCATATCGATGGCGCCGTCGTTGTCGAAGTCAGCGTAGGCGACACCGTTGGAGAAGGTTGGCTGCTCCAGTCCCCAGGCAATGGACTTATCGCCGAAGGTCAGGTCGCCGTTGTTATGGAAGGCATAGTTATGCAGCTTTACCTGGGGTATCTGCTGCAGCAGGTCTTGCTTGCGGGCGATCCCATTGTGCTGCTCGCGATAGGCCATGAAGTCATGGTCCGAGACGTCGCGGGGGAAGCCGTTGGTTACGACGAGGTCACGGTAGCCGTCATTGTCGAAGTCTGCCACCAGGGGTGACCAGGACCAGTCGGTTTGTGAGATCCCGCTCATAAACCCGATCTCGCTGAAGCCCGGGATGCCCAGGGAGTCGCCTTCCCCGACCTGCGGGCCGCGGTTGACCTGCAGGGTATTGCGGACGTACTGGTATTCATAGCCGAACTGGTCGAAATTCTGGTAGGTGAGATAGCTTTCGGAAGCCAGCATCATCTTTTTCCGGTAGTTGTCTTGGGGATTCATGTCCAGCTCGACGATATCCGGCAGGCCATCGTTGTTGATGTCGACGATATCCTGACCCATGGAATTGTAGGAAGTATGTTTGAGGTAGTCTTTTACGTGGTTGGTGAAAGTGCCGTCGTGGTTGTTGATATAGAGAATATTGTTGGACAGGAAGTCATCCGATACGTAGATGTCCTTCCAGCCGTCGTTGTTAAGATCGCAGATGGTAGCCGCGTGGCCGTAGCCTTCGTAGCGAATTCCTGCCTGGTCGGAGACGTCGTGGAATACGGGGTGGCCCAGGACGCTGTCCCAGTCGTTGCGGTATAGGCGGTGCCTGCTGGGGGCGGTCATCTTTTCATTGCGGTGGAGGAAAGTAGTAGGGGCGTCGCCGTTGAAGGCTTCGTTGACGGTGAGAAACATGTCCAGGTCGCCGTCGTTGTCGTAGTCGAAGAAGGCGGCCATGGTGGATTGCCC
>JAMFRX010000193.1 GCA_026224995.1 Puia dinghuensis | reverse complement strand
ATCGGCAACGGCGATCTCGGCGCGATGATCTTCGGCGGGGTAGGAGAGGAGCATCTTCAGCTGAACGAGTCTACCTTCTGGACCGGCCAGCCTCGCAGCTACCAACGCGAAGATGCCGGGAAATACCTGGACACCATCCGTAACCTCCTGTTTGCCGGCCGCCAGGCAGACGCGGAAGCGCTGGCGCAGCAACATTTCATGGGTAAGAAGTTTCCTGATGAAGATGCATATGACTCGTTAAAAACGGCCTGGTTCAAAAAGGTCCGGAGGGATACGGGGTACGCTACGGTCAAAACCGATGGCTGGCAGACCATGACGCTTCCGACGCCCAATGGCTGGGAGACTGCCGGCCTGGAAGGTGTCGACGGAGCCGTGTGGTTCCGAACAACCTTTGATCTGCCACTTCATTGGGAAGGGAAAGACGTGTATTTTGAACTTGGCCGTATCAGAGATGTCGATTATACCTATGTCAATGGTGTTCTTGTCGGTTCGGACGAAGGCATCAGTAAAAAGCGGCGCTATCTGGTCAAGGCCTCGTTGCTAAAGCCCAAAGGTAACGTCATCACCATCCAGGTTCTCAACTATGATGACAAAGGAGGGCTTATCGGGCTTAAAGGGCAAAGCAATCTCTTGCTTGCATGTACTTCCTGCGATGTGCAGGCTGTTGCATTACCGCATTCGTGGCAATATAAGATCCAGGACCAGAATCCACCAGCCCTGCCCAAATACGAGGCGGAGTACCAGCCCTTCGGCGATCTCTATCTTCGATTTACCCACGAACACCCGGAAAATTATACCCGCGCCCTCGACCTAAATACCGGCATCTCGACAACAGCATATACCGATAACGGCGTCCATTACAAACGCGAATATTTCGCCAGCGCCCCGCAAAAAGCTATCGTCATCCACCTGACGGCCGACCGGCCAGGGCACATCAGCTTCAAGGCCGCCCTGAAGACCCCGCAACGTGAATTCTCCATCCGCCGTATCGACGGCCACACCCTGGAGCTCTTCGAAACAGCCAGGGAAGGCATCCTGCACGGCGCCGCCTGCCTGCATATCGACGCCATACAAGGCAGCACCCGCATCGTCAACGACAGCATCTATGTTACCGGCGCCGATGAAGCCACGCTCACCCTCACCGGCGCTACCAGCTTCGTGAACTACCACGATGTCTCGGCGAATCCGGAGGCTATCGCAAAAACCCGTAGCAAAGCCATAGAAGGCCTTCCGTGGAATACGCTTCGCGGGAACCATGTACACGAATACCAAAAGCTGTTCGCGGTCTTTTCCATGGAGCTTGGCTCGGCCGATACGGCCACACCCACCGACCGGCGCATCGTTCAATACAACGCAGAAAAAGATCCCGGCCTCATTGCGCTTTATGTCCAATACGCCCGCTATCTCCTGCTGTCCGCTTCGCGCCCCGGCGCCGCCTACCCGGCCAATCTGCAAGGGATCTGGAACGACGAGGTCAACCCACCCTGGGGCAGCAAGTTCACCACTAATATCAACCTGCAGATGAACTATTGGCAGGCGGAACCGCTCAATCTCCCGGGCTGCTCGGAGCCGCTGTTCCGGCTGGTAAAAGACCTTTCACAGGCCGGTCATGCCACGGCCCAGGCCTACTATAACGCTCCCGGCTGGGTACTGCATCACAACACCGACCTCTGGTGCGGCACCGCGCCGCGCCGGCGACGAACACCCGCCCCGCCAGGCGCTCAGCGCCGAACCTGGCCGGTCTCGGTCAGGATGGTGAGTTCGACCAGCTTCGAGCCCGTGTGCTTCTGCGTCGAGAAGTCGACATAGAAGCCACCGAGATCCGTATTGCTGAGCGATTCGAGCCCTTTGACGAGGTT
>JAMFRX010000192.1 GCA_026224995.1 Puia dinghuensis | reverse complement strand
ACGAGAACACTATTAGCTATAACAAAACTATCAAGGGAAAGCACCGCATTTCGGCCGTGGCCGGCTTTACCTACCAGAGTTTCCTGAACACAGCGCTCGGAGGCAGTGGCAGCGGGTTTATCAGTGACGCCAGCCAGACTTACGACCTCGCTTCGTCGCAGCAGCCTGGAATACCGACGTCCTCCTACTCCAATTCCGTTTTAGTATCCTTCCTTGGGCGACTGAACTATAGCTATAACGACAAATACCTGGCGACGGTCAGCTTCCGTGACGATGGCTCTTCCAAATATAGTGAAGGCCACAAATGGGGTGATTTCCCGAGTGCTGCTGTCGCCTGGAAGGCCTCGAATGAAGACTTTCTCAAGTCCGTGGCTGCCATCTCCAACTTAAAAGTCAGGGCAAGCTGGGGCTATACCGGCAGCCAGGCCATCAACCCGTATGCCACGCTGGATCAACTGGTGTCCAGCCAGACCATCTTCGGTAGCGCGCTGAACGTCGCTTATGCGCCGGGCACCGTCCTTCCCGGGAATCTTAAATGGGAGACGACGGAACAAAAAGATATTGGACTGGATCTGGGGCTGTTCGGCAACAGGCTCAGCTTTACTGCCGACTATTATGTCAAGAACACGCGCGATCTGCTAAACACCGTACAGCTACCTTCTTCGCTCGGATTTCTTACTACTATCCGCAATATTGGCGAGGTGCAGAACAAAGGTCTGGAATTATCAGTTGGCGCTGGAATCTTCACGGGCGCGTTCAAATGGGATGTTTCGGCCAATATTTCCTTTAACAGGAATAAGGTCCAGAAGCTTTATGGCGGCGAGGATATCCTGGGTGGCTTCATAGACGTCAATGCTATTACGGACAATACGAGCATCCTGCATCAAGGCAAGCCAATCGGCATGTTCTGGGGATATAAGACCAACGGCTACAATGCCCAGGGGCACGAACAGTACCAGGACCTCAACAAGGACGGCGCTATTACGATCGCCGACAAGACTTTCATCGGTAACCCCAACCCCGATTTCATCTATGGGTTCAATTCGATCATGAGCTATAAGAATTTCGACCTCACCGTATTCATTCAGGGAACGCAGGGCAACGATATCTTTAATGTTAGCGCTATCAACAGTACGGTGGACTATGGGATCGGTCTGAACATGACCAAAGACGTTTTTCTAAATCATTGGACGCCGACCAATACAAACGCAAAATATCCGATACCAAGTCTCTCCAGCTCCGTTAGTGTATCCAACCGGTTTGTAGAGGATGGGTCCTACCTGCGATTTAAGAATATACAGCTGGCCTATAACCTGCCTTCCAAGCAGCTGGCGGGAACTTCGATCCGGAGTATACAAATTTATGCCAGCGGTCAAAATCTGCTGACCATAACAAAATATTCCTGGTGGGATCCGGAAGTGAATTCGGCCGGCGCTTCCAATTCCACTTCGCAAGGGCTTGACTATTTCAGCTATCCTACTGCAAAAACAGTCACGGTCGGGGTTCGTGTCGGCTTTTAAGGACAACCTATTCACTTACAAAAACAGCCAAATGAAAAGCTTATCGATACTTTCTTTATTTTTTCTTGCCTTTTTCTCCTGTCGCAAATCGCTGACGGAATCGCCGAAATCGGTGGCGGAGGAGAATTTCTATGGCACGGCAGCCGAAATGGAAGCGGCTGTGAACGCTATCTATGTCCCCCTGAGGGATCCGTCTACCGTAGGTATGGGCGTGTATATCGCCGTCTTAGAAGCGCAGGTGGACTATGACTATGGACGCGGCAGCTACGCGGTGCTTAACAGTTTCCAGGCTCTCAATGACGTTATCATCAGCCGTGTGACGGGGGTCTGGGCCGGGTTCTATCTTGCTATCCGGAACGCCAACCTCGTTATAGCAAATGCGGCTCAGGCGAGCGCTATAAACCCGACAATTGTTGCGCAAGACGTCGCCGAGGCCAAATTCCTGCGTGCCTTTTCCTATTTTCACCTGGTAAGGAACTGGGGTGGCCTGCCTTTGCGTACAGAAGCCAATATGACGGAGCAAAATCTGAAACGGAGCAGCACCGACTCCGTTTATGCCCTCATCGTTTCCGACCTGCAAACCGCCGAGAATGATCTTCCCGATTTGCCTTCTGCGCCGGGAAGACCTTCCAAATGGGCAGCCAAGACTGTTCTTTCGGATGTATACCTGCAAATGGAGCAGTTTGCCAGTGCCCGCGACAAGGCGGAGGAGGTCATCCAATCGAATAAATATTCCCTCGTGGCCATCGATAGCACCGGCGATCTCCAAAATATCTTCGGTCCCAACGTAGTGACGACGACCGAAGACATCTTCTCCCTCAAATTCTCTCACGTGCCCGGACAGGGCGATCTCTGGCCCGCCCTGCTCAATAGCCCATCCACAGGGTTTCTCGGCGGCCAAGGCGTTTACGGGATATACAGTACCACGGCCAACCCGGTGTATGCAGGCTGGGACAACAACGATCTGCGCAAAGGGCTCTGGTATTTGTGGAATATCGGTGTCGGAACGGGGAGCATCCTGACAAAGAAGTTTATCGATCCCGCTTGCATCTCGCTGGCCGGCGCGTCCAACTCCTTGCCGTGGTACCGCTATGCGGATCTCCTGCTGATCTATGCCGAGGCGTCCGACAGGGCGGGTACCGTTCCTACCGCCGCGGGGATGGAAGCCTTGAACCAGGTGCATCGCCGGGCCTATGGAATGGATCCTACCCAGCCTTCTGCTGTCGACTTCCAACTGGGCAACTACGATGGCGACAGCTTTTGGGATCTGGTCATCAAAGAGAGAGGCTACGAATTTCAATCGGAAGGGAAGCGATGGCTGGAGCTTAAACGGACAGGCAAGGCCGCACAGATCATTCTGGCTGTGAAGGGCGTGACGATCGCACAAGCTGCCTATTTATGGCCGATCCCCACTACGGAATTGAACTTCAACCTGGCGCTCGATCCCTAGAAGGACCAGAACCCAGGCTATTAATTATATTAATTTTCTTTACAGATGAGCACCAATCGTAGGAATTTTTTAAGCGCTGCCCTTTTGGCGGGAGCCGGAGCGACGCTGCTTCCCTTTAAGGGGTTCGGCGGGAACGGGGAAGACCTGGCTGGCCTGGCCCCACATAAATTTGGCGAACCGGCACACAGCCTAACTATTAAAGAAGAGACCGATGTCATCGTCTGCGGCGGCGGCCCTGCCGGCATCGCTGCGGCGATCACGGCCGCGCGTGGTGGCGCCCGCACGCGTTTGCTCGAGGTGAATGGCTGCCTGGGCGGCGTATGGACGGCCGGTCTGCTGACCTGGATCTTCGACTTCAACCGCCCCGGCATCACTACTGAGATCGTAAAGAAGCTGGACCAGCGGGGAGCAAGACGGAGCCAAGATCTCAAAGATTTTACGTACGCACCGGAGGCGATGAAGGTGATCCTGGAAGAAATGTGCGCCGATGCGGGTGTATCTTTTTTATTGCATTATCGCGTAGCCGCAGCTTTCCGTGACAAGAACCGTATCTCGACCATCATCACGGAATCCAAGTCGGGGAGGGAAGCCTGGAAGGCAAAAGTATTTATAGATTGCACAGGTGACGGCGACGTGGGCGCGCTGGTCGGCAACGGCTGGGATATCGGACATGGCGGGGAGACCTGCCCCTGTCAGCCCTTGACCCTGAATGCGCTGGCCGTGGTGAAGGACGCTGAAGCCCTGAAGGAATACATCTCCTTTTACCAGGATGTGAACGGACGCAGCAGCATGGCTGAACACGTAAAGGCGTCGACGGCATTTAAAAAAGAGATTAAGCGGGCGGGAATAGACCCGTCCTATGGTATGCCCACCCTGTTTCTGGTCAAGGACAATCTCGTTATGATCATGGTGAATCATGAATATGACGTCAAGGCCTTCGACGCGGAGGCTGTTTCCAAGTCGACTGTGGAAGCCCGGGCCGAGATCAACCGGATCGTGGATGCGCTTAACAAATTGGGCAAGCCGTGGGAGGGATTTCAGCTCGTATCTACGGCGGAGCAGATCGGTATCCGTGAC
Source organism: Puia dinghuensis (assembly GCA_026224995.1). GTDB lineage: Bacteria > Bacteroidota > Bacteroidia > Chitinophagales > Chitinophagaceae > Puia > Puia dinghuensis_A. The sequence goes on along the minus strand of JAMFRX010000192.1, from coordinate 398 downwards.
GGCCGCCGCATTCATGGCCGGTATACCGTCACCAAAGAAGACCTGATCAATGGCTCAAAGCACGATGACGGTGTCACAGTTCCCACTTTTGGCGTGGACATCCATGCCCCTGATCCGAAAACGAATGCCATTCACGCGAACACGGACGGCGGCATTGTCATGAAGCCCTACGACATCCCTTTACGTGCGCTGATAGCAAAGGATGTGGATGGGCTGATGATGGCGGGGCGGTGCATCAGCGGCGATTTTTATGCGCATTCCAGCTATCGGGTCACCGGCGACGCCGTCGCCATGGGGCAAGCGGCGGGAGCCGTGGCAGCCGTTGCAGCGAAGACAGGGCGCCTGCCTCATGAAGTGTCCTGGAGCGAAGGGGAGAAGCTATTGGGGAGCCTGGGATT
>JAMFRX010000191.1 GCA_026224995.1 Puia dinghuensis | reverse complement strand
GCACCGACCTGGTCATCGGCCGGCTGCGGCTGGCCTGCATCGATGCCCGGCTGAAACCGGCCCGCCTGCCGCCGGCGCTGCGGCGGGCGGTTGCCGCAGTCGGCGCCGTTCCGATCGGCGCCGTTCCGATCTGCCCCCCTCAGATCTACCAAGAAGCCTGAAGGAACCTGCATGCCCGTCGCCGATACTGCCGCGCCGCTCAATATGTTGGGCCTGTTCCTGCAGGCCGACATCGTCGTCAAGGTCGTGATGGTGCTGCTGCCAGGCGCTGTCCCGCAGCGAAACGGCGGAGACCCGCACCGTGATGGAGGGGAAATCGCGAAAGAAGGAGATGTCGAGGGCGCCGATCTCTATATCCCCCTGCACCCGGGTCCTGAGCTCGGCTTTGGCTTTTTCAAGGATAGTTGCTTTATGCAGCTCTACATAGACGGCCACGCCAATCCAGGCAAGTAAAAGCAGGCACAGAATTGTGCCTGCTGTTCGTAAGGTGTATCGTATTATCTTTTTCAACTATTTCATGGCTACCCCAGAAGGCCCCACTCAAGACGGACCACCGGTCCGGCGGCCGAAGGCCAATCATCAGCAACGTGGGCGAGGCAGGCCTATTTTTTTGCCAGGCCTGACGAGCCCACGTTTATCGAAGCCAGATAGGCGGCGAACTTCTTGAGAACGGCCGCATCCAGCTCTATCTGCTGCTGGGCCTCCGTCCAATTACGCTGTTCTATCGCTTCCCGGATACCCGGCAGGGTCTTTACCCCATAGCCTGTATAAAAGCCAGGGGCATAAATGCTGTGCCGGTACCAGGGGCGGCGGGGCAGCCCATTATCTGATAGCAATTGTTGTTCCGCCCTATATAGGGCCTCATTGACGGCCTGTGCGCCGCTGCCGGTCAGGTGTGCTTTGGCCAGCGTATCCGCCAAATGATTGGTCGCCTTTTCCAGGTCGCCAAGCGCGTTCTGCAGGCTGGAAAAGCTCAGGTATGGGACATCGTCCTTGGCCACGGGCGGCAGCAGATGACGAGCCGTATCCGTAGCATAGCCATAATCCCGGTCTTTAAGGATCTGGTTGATCAGGGTCGTGCTTTCCCGCATCTGATCGAGCTCTGTCATGAGCTCCGTCGCATAGCCGTTGATGGTTTTATAGAGGGCCCGGAAGTCAAAGGGCAGCAGGGGAACGTCAGCCATGCGCAAGGTTGTCCGGCCTGCGGCCATGGCCAGGGTCACCCCATATTGGAAGCTGGGGTCCTTGAAGCGGCGGTAGTTGTCGTAGGAGTCGTAGATCGAATGATAGTCCCCGCCTGCGGCTTCCCCACCAAACCCGATATTGAAGCTGGGAATCCCCAGATGTTGCAAAAAAGGTGAAAAGTCAGAGCCGGAGCCCAGGGCTTCCAGGGTGAAGCCCTTTTTCTGAAGCAGGTCTTTCTTGAGCCGGCCCCCTTCGGCGGCATTCACCAGCTCCCGGGCATGCTTGCGATCGGCGATGCTGATATGGGTCTCGGGGTCGATGACGTCGCGTGCGACTTCGTTCATAAAAGGTTCAAGCGCATGGGAGCCGCCGGCTTCGAAGAAGCCCCTGTCGTTGCCGTCAGAGTTGATATAGACTACGGCTTTTTGCTGCAGCTCGCCCGCATGCGTTTCTACCCATTCGGTAGAGCCCAGCAACCCGGGCTCTTCGCCGTCCCAGGCGCAGTAGACGATGGTTCGCTTAGGCGACCAGCCCGTCTTGTGAAGCTCGGCAACGGCCCTCGCTTCTTCCATCATTGCGGATTGACCGCTTATCGGATCGGAAGCGCCATTCACCCAGCCATCGTGGTGATTGCCCCGGATCACCCATTCGTCGGGCCATTGGCTGCCCGGCATCTTGGCGATGACATCGTTTATGGGCTTGATATCCCAGTTGAAGGCCAGCTTCAGATGTACCTTGGCTTTTCCGGGCCCTACATGGTAGGTGATGGGCAGGGCGCCCCGCCATTCTTCAGGCGCTACCGGGCCGTCGAGGGCACGCAGCAAGGGCTCGGCGTCGTGGTAGCTGATGGGAAGCACCGGTATCTTCAGCAGGGTGAGGGCGTCTTTCCGGTCCAGCCGCTTGGCATCTTTAGTGGCGCCGACGCCAGGAGTCAGCGGATCGCCGGGGTAGATGGGCATGTCCAGTACGGAACCGCGCTGTACGCCATATTCATTCTTGAACGCGCCTTTGGGATAAACATCCCCTTCATAATAGCCGTCATCCTTGGGGTCGCTATAGATCAGGCAGCCGATGGCGCCATGTTCCTGCGCCACCTTGGGCTTTATCCCCCGCCAGGAACGGCCATATTTGGCGATGACGATCTTCCCTTTCACGGATACGCCCATCCTCGCCAGCCGGTCGTAGTCTTCGGGTACGCCATAGTTCACGAATACGAGATCTCCCGTGACGTCGCCATCAGCGGAAAAGCAGTTGTAGGTGGGCAGCTGCTCACGGGTCTGATCGCTGGTCCCATCTTCTTTCAGTGCCGGCTCGGCAAGACCCGCCTTAAAGGTTATAGGGCCCGTCATCTCCAGCAGGCGCTCCTTGGGAGTGGGGAAGAGGACATAAAAGGTCTCTATCTGGGCATCGTAGCCCCAGCTCTTGAATTTTTGAAGGATGTAGTCCGCGACGGCCTTGTCGCCAGGAGAGCCCACATGGTGGGGGTGGGAAGACATGATCCGGATGCCGCTGTCGATATTGGGGACGCTCAGGTACCCGTCAAAAGTCGATTCCAGCTGCAGCTCCTGCTTCGTATCTGCGTCGTTGAAGCCGCTCAGGGATTTGGACTGGGACCAGACCAGTGGGGAAGCCAGAAGGAGGCTTCCGGCGATCAGTAGTTTTCTCATGTGTATGTTATTTTGGTGATTGATTGGGGTTTTGCAGGCGCTTATTGTAGACGCTGTAGTCGGGCGTAGTGATCTCATAGTCGGCATACATCAGGGGCGAGGTAAGCAGGAAGTCCGCCGTGGCCCTGTCGCAGGCGAAAGGGATGTTCCAGGTCACGGCCAGACGAAGCAGAGCCTTGATATCCGGGTCATGGGGCTGGGCTTCCATAGGATCCCAGAAGAAGATCAGGACGTCGATCTTCCCTTCGGCTATCCGGGCGCCAATCTGCTGGTCCCCGCCCAGCGGGCCGCTCAGGAATTTCGTTACCGGCTGCCCCAGGGCCTCTTCTACCAGGGTGCCCGTAGTGCCGGTACCAAAGAGCAGGTGATGGCTAAGGGCCGCCTTATTATAAATGGCCCATTCCATTAGTTCACTTTTCTTATTGTCATGGGCTACGAGGGCTATACGTTTAGAGCCGCTCATCTTCCTCACGGGCATTTGCATGGAGCAGTTGTTGTTTGCCTGAAGTTAATTGTGTTTTAAGAAGATTATAACAAAAGCCCTAAAATTTTTGACGATTATCGGTCGTTTCACCTAACGGGCATAGAATTTGTTAATGTAACCGCCTCCTACTTACTGACCCATTTGCAATGAAAAAGCTGACCTGTCTTACTGTATTGGCTATCGCCACCTGCTGTGCATGCATGGCGCAGCAGAGCACAGAGATGCCGGATTCTGCAACGGATCCGAGTCTTATACAGGCCGGTGACCCTCTATTCATCCGCTTCTCTGCCATGATACAGGAACCCAATAAGGTTTGGCTTCAATGGGACGTCGACAGTGTTATCGAAGGTAATTACTTCGTCATCGAACGTAGCCAGGATGGCATTCATTATGAAACGATAGGGGCTTTGTTGTCCAATGATGGAAAAGACCATTATGAGCTGACAGACCAGGCTCCGCCCAATGGCTCCGATTTCTACCGCATCAGATATACCAGCCGTAGCAACCACCCCCTGTATTCGAAGACAATGGAGCTAAGCCTTTCCGGAGAAGTGGATTTTAAGTTCTATCCCAATCCTGTGGACAAGCTATTTATCGTGCGTACGGAACATTTGATCGATTTAGAAATCCTGGACCCTTCCGGCTCAGTCCGGCTAAGTAAACGGTTACAACCGGGTATACAAGTGATTAACGCCACCGCCCTGGAACATGGCGTCTATATTCTCCGAGTTACTGATAAAGAAAGCAATAGAGCGATTTCCCGACAGCTGGTGAAGAATTAAAAAGGCCTAAAAAAAAATATTACCTGAAAATGGTATTGCAGATTTGATTTTATTCCTATACCTTTATCTTGGTTTTTCATAGGATATTGGATTTTAAAACGGGGTTGAATTTCTATTCAGACCCCTTTTTTATTTTTAGGCCGGCATCAAATAAAAACACCCGGCGAACGTTGCGTAGTTATACGTATGCACAAATAAAAAAAGCCCCGATAGAGATCGGGGCCGGTACTTACTAACCAATTTAATTTCAAAACAAACTAACAAAGTTGAGCTTGGCGCTCGCGAATAATTAGCCTCGCGCTCGCGAAGTAATTACGCTCACGCGAAGTAATCAATTAACTCGCTTGCATTTCTTTCACCTTCTCTCGGATCTTGCTCTCGATGTCTGCCGCCAGCTCAGGATTATCATGCAGCAGCTGCTTAACCGTATCCCGTCCCTGGCCAAGCTTATCGGTATTGTAGCTGAACCAGCTGCCGCTCTTCTGCACGATGCCTAGCTCAACGCCCATGTCCACGATCTCGCCCACCTTCGAAATGCCTTCGCCGAAAACAATATCGAACTCGGCGGCCCTGAAGGGCGGCGCCACTTTATTCTTCACGACTTTTACCTTCACCCGGTTGCCTACCGCTTCATCGCCGTCCTTGATCTGCGCCATACGCCGGATGTCCAGACGCACCGAAGCATAGAATTTAAGCGCATTGCCTCCCGTTGTCGTTTCGGGATTCCCAAACATCACCCCTATCTTTTCGCGAAGCTGATTGATGAAGATACAAATGGTATTGGTCTTGCTGATCGTGGCAGTGAGCTTACGTAAAGCCTGAGACATCAGGCGTGCCTGCAAGCCCATCTTGCTGTCACCCATCTCCCCTTCCAGCTCACCCTTAGGCACCAACGCCGCAACAGAGTCGATGACGACGACGTCCAGCGCGCCGGAAAGGATCAGCCGGTCGGCGATCTCCAATCCTTGCTCGCCATAATCGGGCTGCGAGATCAGCAGGTTGTCGATGTCCACTCCCAGCTTCTGCGCATAGCCGCTGTCGAAAGCATGCTCGGCATCTATAATGGCGCACATGCCGCCCTTTTTCTGCGCTTCGGCAATAATATGAATGGCGATGGTCGTCTTACCGGAAGATTCGGGGCCATATATTTCGACTACCCTGCCTTTAGGCAGACCTCCGACCCCCAGCGCCATGTCCAGACCGATAGAACCGGTGGAAATGACCTCCATGGGATCCTGGCTTTTTTCATTCATCATCATCACGCTCCCCTTTCCGAAATCCTTGTCTATTTTGTCCATCGTCAGCTTCAAAGCCTTGAGTTTTTCTGCGTTTGACATAATCGTAGTATTTTTTAGTTCCCCAAATTTATTGATTCGACAAAGGTAGGATAATTAACTTATTCACACTAACAAAATTAGTATTTTTTGACTAACTTTTTTGGTCCGGCCGGCCCACGGCAAAAAAATCGTGGCCAATTATCCTTTCCGGACAACCCGGGATCTATAACTTGCATTTAAGTGAAAGCAACCCCCCTGCTATGAATATATCGGATCAGATAGAAGACGCCCGATCGGGAAATGCCGCGGCACAGAAAGCCCTGTTCAACCGCCTGGCAGACCCCATGATGGCCCTTTGCTGCCGGTATGTCAAGAACCGGGAAGATGCGGAAGAGATCCTGCTCGACGGGTTTTATAAGGTTTTTTCCCACTTGTCGGGTTTCCGCTACCAGGGTGAAGCGGCCCTCTATGCCTGGATAAAAAGGATCATGGTCAACGAATGCCTTATGTTCCTCCGGCGACGCCATTCATTTGCCGTCCTGACGGAAGCCGGGACGGAAACGGTTTCGCGGGAAGAGGAGCCCCTGGCCGACCTGTCCGCCGCGGAGATCTTCGACCTCATCGTCCGCCTGCCGGTAGGCTACCGAACAGTCTTTAACCTGCACGTGAGAGAGGGAATGGAGCATCGGGAGATTGCCGGTCTGCTGGGCATCGCGGAAGGGACGTCGAAATCCCAGCTCCGGAAAGCGAAGCTGCTGCTGAGAAAAATGTTGTCTTTAAAAGGAATACAGTATGTCCAAAGAAAGAATAGATGAATTTTTAACCTGGCGCGGCCAGCTGGAAGGCCCGGACGGCATTCCGGGCCAGGGCCTGGATGATCGGGAAGCGGCCTGGGAGCGGGTGATGGACAGGCTTCGGGAAGATCCCCGTCGCCGCCGGCTCACCGGCTATCGCATCGCCGCGGCCTGCCTGCTGCTCGCCCTCATCCCTGCCGCCCGCTTATTCCAGGACCGGCATCCGGACGTGGCAGCCATCCACAAGACACAGCCTCAACGCATCCCCCCACCGGCACAGCGGCTGACCGCCCCTCCGGAGCCGAAGCGCCCTGTCGCCCGCACCCCGGCCGGGACAGAGCCCACCCTCGCCCGCACCCCGGCCGGCCGGGAAAGCTTAAAGACCGCTTCCCCCGCCAGGATGCGCCGGCCCGAAGCCTCGCTCCTCGCCGTACTGCCCGCTCCCCCGGATACCATCACCGCCGCATTCATCGACCCAGTGGCGCCAAAAATTGGACTTAAACCATTGAAAAACAAAGAGCTAAGGGTTATTCACCTGAACGAGATCGAAGGCGCTGGCACACCGGCGCCCGCAGTCACCGCCACCAGGCCCGGCCGCCGGATAAATATTCTTTTCCAGCCCTCCCTGCACGAGATCGCGCTACCACCACCGCCTTCTTCTGAAAACCCGGCCCTCTTGAAAGTTAAGCTCTCTTCATCAAACTAACCCAATGCGAAAAAATTTTGCGCTGCTTGCCCTGGGGGTGAGCATTGCCGGGGCCCTCTGCGCCCAGCAGAAGAACGATGCCACCCTTTCCCCCGACGACCGGCTCTTCGGCCTTCCTCCATACACCATTGGATATAAGGCCAGGGCCGACCTGGGCAAGGGCAATATCCTGGAGCTGGAGCTCGTCCAGCACGAAGACCTCGCACGTTTCAGGAACATCGACTCCCTCCTGCTCGTTTTCCTCAGCGATATGAAGCCACTGGAAGATTCGCTCAACGATCCGCTTACAGCCAAACGGATCGATTACCTGATGGATCCCTCGGGCACCAAAAAAGTCCGTATCCGCCAATCCCGGCTTTCCGCTACGAGCTACCTGCTGGACGGCGGCGAGCCCGCCCTGCTGCGCCTGCAGCAGGATACAATTTACCTGCTCCTGCCCGTTCCACCGGCCACGGCCACCGGAGAGAAGAACATTCAACGCTACGATCGCCTCGGTCTTTACATCAACCGCTACGAAGAGCTTAGCAGATTCATCACCACCGGCCTCAACGAGCAGATGAGCCGTATGCAAACGCATGGCGTCGGGCACACTGTCGCCGAACTTTCCCTCCGGTGGGGCGCAACTCTCCAGAATTACAAAAGCTATTTCACTCCTTCTTTTAACCTGGGCATTGCTTTCGCCGTCCAAAGCAAGGGTAGCAGGAACACATTCATCTTCGACTGGGAGCCGGTCTTTTTGTTTTCCAACGATGCACAGGGCCGCCTGCAGACATACCGGAACGATTTTCTCGTCTTCGGCTATAGTAACAGAAAGGCAAGGCAGTCCGGTTGGGGATTGCACACCGGAGGACCAGCCGACGGAGATAAGCCGAATATCGGGATTCACTTCGATGTCAACGTCTCACTTGCTTACCTTATCGATCGGCAGGGAGAGTATTTCCGGAAACATACTTTCCGCTTCTGCCCGGCCACGATCAATCTGGCCAATAACCATATTAAGGTCCAGCCTTGCATGTACTTTAACGATTTTCTCAGAGGGATCACACCTGGCGTAAGAGTCACTTTCTAGCTATTTGTCCCATTGCGAGGGCGCTTTCAAAAATATGGGGATTCAGGCTGGGACTGGATGTTCCACGGCCATAATAAATACAATTATCTTGTGCAAATACATCAACAACTATGAATTTGGCATCAAATTGGCCTATTTTTTTGCCATAACAAATTAGCTTTGTTAGTTTGTTGAATTATCTTTGCCACATTATTCTTCTCATATCGCCCAATAACACGCGCGAAAGAAGGATCATTCTTTAAAAAAATGATATTACTATGAAGCTTAAACAAACATTGCTTTTCGCTGCTTTTTCTGTGTTCCTATTCTCATGCGTGAGTTCTAAAAAATTCAAAGCAGCTCAAGCTAAGATCGACTCCTTAACCGCTGCCAATGCTAAATTGGCCGGTGACCTCAAAAACTGTAACGACCTGACGTCGCAGGACGCTAGCCAGAAAACCGCACTTCAGAACCAGATCGACGCCCTTAACAAGCAGATCGACTTCCTGAAACAAAACCACGACGCTACCCTCAAGCAACTACAAGATCTCTCTGTCATCTCCGGCTCGCAGGCAGAAAGCATCAAAAAATCTTTGGATAACATTGGAGCAAAAGACAATTATATCCAGAACCTTCAGAACGAGCTGGCTCATAAAGATTCCCTCAACATGGCACTGGTCATGAACCTCAAGGGCGCCATCGGTAATATGGATGACAAAGACATCAACATTAAAGTGGACAAAGGCGTAGTCTATATCGACATTTCGGACAAGCTCCTGTTCAAGAGCGGAAGCTACGATGTCAACGAAGCCGCCAAAACCGTTTTGGGTAAAGTTGCTACGGTCCTCAAGGCTCAGCCCGATATCGAGTTCATGGTCGAAGGCCATACGGACAACAAGAACTACTCCCGGCCGCCTCACCTGCTCGACAACTGGGATCTTAGCGTCAAACGCGCTACTTCCGTCGTTCGCATCCTGCAGAAACAATATGGCCTCGATCCGGCTCATATCACCGCAGCCGGTCGCGGAGAATTTGTTCCTGTTTCGGCTAACGATACAGAAGATGGACGTGCAGCTAACCGCCGCACCCGCATCGTGATCCTTCCCCAGCTGGATCAGTTCTTTAAGCTCCTGGAAAAGAAATAATTGCCCTTCAAGGATAAAAGAAAGGCCCGCTATCGGCGGGCCTTTCTTTTTTTGCCTTTCCCGATCATTTTCTACGACAATTGACGTTATCCTTGCTTATCACTGAATAGTAGCCGGCTCATTTTATGAAGAGAATGCCGAAAATAGCTTTAGTGGCGGTATCGCTTATCCTTTGTTTATCCTGTCTGGCAAAAGAGGTATCCCCCCCCGTAGCCCGGAAGGGGATCATAGACCTCAGGAACGCCGATTTGTTTGGTAAGAGCTTGAATATTAATGGCGAATGGGGATTTTACTGGAACCGCCTCCTGAGCCCTGACAGCCTTTTCTCTGCTTCTCCAACCTATGTGCCCTTCCCGGTACTGTGGAATGATCTTCGCCTGAATGGCCAAAAGATCCAGAACACAGGGTATGCTACGTATACCCTTACCATCCTCCTCCCCGCTAAAAGACCCCGCCTCGGCATGGAGATCCCCGACTCGTATTGCGCTTTAAAGCTATATGTCAATGGCGTTGTCCAGGCGCAAAATGGCAAACCGGCGACGACCAGGGACGCGGCAACGCCTTTTTGGGCTACCAAAAATATCGCTCTTCCACCCGGAGAGCCCGACACGCTTGTCCTGGTGCTGCAAATAGCCAACTTCTGGCATGCACGCGGCGGTCCATATAAGGATATCCTCATCGGCGACAAAGACGAGCTCTTCATGAAAAAGAACCGGGATCAGGCGTACGACTTCATGCTGGCAGGCTGCATGTTCATGGGCGGCCTCTTTTTCCTTGGACTTTTTGTATTCGCCAGACACGATCGGACCATCCTCTATTTTGCGCTCTTTTGCATCGTCTTCAGCTACCGGATGGTCGGCACTAATCATTATGTCCTTCACTCTCTTTTCGTGGACCTCAACTGGTTCATCACCATCCGGATCGAATACCTCTCCCTTTATGTTTCGATGGCCTTGTTCTGCGCATATACCAGGCAGCTCTATCCCGACGATATAAAACCTGCGATCACGAGGGGCCTCATCTGGTTCTGCCTGCTCTATATTGCGCTCGTGCTGTTTACACCAACATTGATCTTCACGCGTTTGCTGATCGTCTTCCTGGCGGTCATGTTCTTCTGCATCGCCTATACGATGTATGTTTTCCTGGCCGCTGCCCGCCATCAGCGCAGCGGATCTTTATTTGCCTTAATGAGCACCGGGGTGCTGCTATTCATCGGCCTGTTGATGAACCTTCATTATTTCGGACTGATCTCCGACTGGCGCATAGTCCTGTTCTTTTGCTATATCGCTTTTTTCTTCCTGCAATCGCTGGCCCTTTCTCACCGTTTCGCCTATACCTTCCGGCAGGCGACCTTCCTCGCACAGCAAGGCCTGCGGGCCAAGTCGGAATTCCTTTCCACGATGTCCCATGAGATCAGGACACCGCTGAACGCCGTCATCGGGATGACGCACCTGCTGCTCCGCAGCGACCCCCGGCCCGACCAGGAAGAAGACCTCGGGGTATTGCTCTTTTCTGCCAACAACCTCCTTTCCATCGTCAACAACATCCTCGACTATAACAAGATCGAAGAAGGCAAGATCAACTTCGAGCAAATACCCATGGACCTGGCATCCATGGCCCGCAATCTTGTGGCAGGCCTGAAGAATGCCGGGGATGAGAAAGGCATTGCCCTCCATGTGGATGTCGACAGCCGGCTGGATAAAATGCTCGTCGGGGATCCCACCCGGACCAGCCAGGTGATCAACAACCTTGTGCACAATGCCATTAAGTTTACGAAAGTAGGGTCTGTACGGCTATCCATCAACGTGGATTCGGCCCTACCGGAGGCATTGACGGTGACGGTTTCGGTAGAAGATACCGGCATCGGCATTCCCAGTGAAAAGCAGGATATGATCTTCGACCGCTTTACCCAGGCCGACTCTTCTACTTCCCG